>JASLCY010000395.1 GCA_030151925.1 Oligoflexus sp. | reverse complement strand
AGCTTTCACGATTTCGGCGGCCGTCGTGTACTCAGGTTTGATATCCACGGGGATATGGATCAAACGGTTGAGCGCGGTCTGGACCTGCGGGCGGATCACGAAGTATTTCTTCGCGAAGTCCTTCGCTTTCGCGTAATCGCCCTGGGCCTGGATCGTCATGATCTCGGCGGTCAGGTTGCGCAGGGCGTCCTTGATCTTCGTCGCGTCCACGCTGAAGGTTCCGTCCTTCGCCACGACGAACGCCCGCGCGTCGAGCAGGTAGTTCATCTGCAGGGCCACCGCGCGGCCGTGCGCTTCGTTCAGGCCGAAACGCACCGAACGGAACGACGACGCGAGATAGGTCGTGTAGAGGGTGCTCTCCATCTCCTTGGGCAACGAGCCTTTGTCGATCAAACGCTGCAAGGCCCACATGCCCGAGACGTCGGCCTTCGCTTCTTCGAGGGCGCTGTAGGTCTCCTGGAGCTTCTCGCGCACGGTCGTGGTCTTGCCGTTCTCGGTGACGCTGGACGGCCCGAGGCCGTGCATCAGCTCGTGCATGAGGATGTGCGTGAAGAACGGATCGAACGAGACCTTCTGCTGGTCGGCCTTATTCAGGACCAGGGCCGCGATCGGCAGCAGGACCTTCTGGAACTTCGCTTCCTGGATGTTCTTGAGCATCACGCGTTTGGTGCCCATCTGCTGCTCGATCTTCTCGTCGTTCGGCAGGTTGAAGGCCGCGGTCTGCACGCCGCGATCGGCTTCTCCGCTGGAGAAGATCGAGTTCACGACGCGGATGGGGGCGAGCGCGCCGATCTTCGGATTGCGGTACTTCGGATCGATAGGCAGGTTGTTCTCGAGCTCCTGGAGCTCGCCGCCGAACTTCGCGAGCTTGGCGGTCTCGGCGTCGTCGCGGATCGCGATATAAGCCTCGAAAGCGGCCTTGGCGCTGAACCATTCGTCTTCATAGGTCTCGTAAGGCCCGATGGTCGGTTCGATCGTCGCGTCGAGCTTCATCCAGGCGACGTCGCTGTCGTAGTAATTGTTGGAGAGGAACGCGTCCGCGCGTTTGTTCAGGAAATCCTTGAGCGTGGGCTGCGTGGTGAGCGCCGCCGCTTCCTTGAGGAGCTTCGCGGCTTGCGTCAGCTCGCTTTTATACTCTTCGTTGTATCCCACGATCTTGAGTTTGCGGTCGGGACCGCGGCGGATGACGGTGAAGAAGCCTTTGGCGGCTGCGGCCTGATCGGGCGGCAGAGTCTTGATCCACTCTTCGATCTCGGCTTTCGTCGCGTCCGGAGGATAGAAGTTGCCGGCTTCGCCCTTCTTCGGTGCGCCCGGGACAGTCGGCTTCAGGCCGTCTTGCAGCGACCAGGGTCCTTTGTCTAACATGAAGGCCGCATAGCGAGCCTTACCAATGTCAGAATGATCTTTGGCCAGTTTGTCTTTGAGAGCTTCGTTGCCCTCCCAGACTTGACGCAGATAAATAGGATCGAGCAACTTGGCCGCTTCAATCATTTTGGCCAAGGCCTTTTTTTCGTTCTCCGGGAACTTACTCAGGTCAACTGACACGTTTACAGGAGCGAAGCGCTCAACCATCGCACGCAGTTCTTTGATATCTGGTGTTTTTGCGCTGGCCGCGGTTTTAGCCGGAGCTTTGGTCTTGGCGAAGCTGGCCGGTGCGAGCGTGAGGCTGGCCAGGAGCGAGAGGGACAGGAGTTTAAGTTTCATTCAATCTTCCTTCCGAACGAACACGGGTGCGAGGCGAAATTCGCTGCACATTACCACAGGATTTCCTTTTTCGTCTTTTGTAATAGTTTCGAGCCTTAATGTTCGAAGATCAGCAGCGCGACGGCGGTCGCGGCGAGGTCGATATCCCATCGCGCATCGTTTTGCGGAGTGACGTAATAAGCCTTGTCGCCGCTCACTGCGATCGCCGCCACCGGCTTGCCGTCGCGGTAGAGCTGATAGCCGAGGGGATAGATCGTCTTCGCCCCTTTTCGGTCGTTAAAGATGGGATCGAACCTGAGCGGGATATCCTTGCTGCTGCCCGAGAGCCCGGCGCCCCCGTCCACGCCGTCGAAGGCGATCGCCTGCCCCTTCTCGTCCTTCCTCTCGCAATGCAGGGTGATCTTGCGGCTGCCGGTCGACAGTCCCCCGACGAGGATGCCGCTCTCGCTTTCGTTGCGGATGCAGGTGACGTTCGCGCCCAGGGGCGAGCCGTCTTTATTCAGTGCGAAGGAGAAGGTCTGGTTGTTCTCCTTATCGACCTTGCCGACCATGCCGACGCCGAACTGCGAGGACGTACCCTTATTCCAGCCGATATCGATAGGGTCGGCCTTATAGGGCGCGAAGGCGATGGGATCGCTGTGGATGATGCCGCGCGACCAGGCGATATCGATCTTTTGCGCGCTCGTCTCGATCTCGGCCGGCACCTGCATGGAGCTCGTCGAGCACGCGGTGAGGGCTGCAAGCGACAGGGAACAGCGGAGGAGAAATCGCGGCATCATGACAAGGCTTCCTCGTAAGGTGGCGTGAATCCTTTCATATTCCCATATTTCGTTCTAAAAGGAACTAGTTTAGATTGGTCTGAACTTTGGTGGTTCCATGATGGTCCGTACGCTCGTGCCGAAAATCCTAGCCCTGCTCCTGATGGCTCTCGCCTTCGCGCTCTGGCCCTGGCCGCTGGCCGCCGGGATCGCGCTCGGGATCGCCTTGGCCAGCGCTGCCCTCCTCATACTGCCCGTGTTCCTGACCGGCTCGAATTACTACGTCCGCACCCATGTGCGCGCGCAGGGCGAGAGCGCGGCGATCGCGCTCACCTTCGACGACGGCCCCGATAGGACGTTTACGCCCGCGGTGCTGGATATCCTGCGGGCGGAAGGCGTGCGCGCGACTTTCTTCGCGGTCGGCGAACGCCTCGAGCGCAACCCCGCCCTCGCTCGTCGCATACTCGACGAAGGCCACGTCCTGGGCTGCCATAGCCAGACCCACGGGCTCGACTTCCATTTCAAACCGAAGGCGAAGCTGCTCGACGATCTCGAAGCCTTCGACCGCGTCACCGAACGGGTCGCCGGCGTGCGCTGCCGCCTCTTTCGTTCGCCCCAGGGTTTTCGCACGCCCCTGCTCGGCGAGGCTCTGCGGGCCGCCCGGCGCGATTGCGTGAACTGGAGCGTTCGCGGTTATGATGCCGTGGAACAGGATCCGGATAAGATCTGGCGGAAGCTGTCGAAGGGCCTGAGGCCCGGCGCGATCGTCCTTATGCACGACGGCAGCGGCCTCGGAGGTTCGGGCGATAGGGCAGCGACGCTCGCGGTGCTGCCGCGCCTGATCCGGGAAGTGAAAAACCGCGGCCTCGCCTTCGCCACGGTGGACGCGTTGCTGGGCCTCGAGGCTTACAGCGAAACTCTGTGAGGAGAACCCGATGACGCTTCAGAACCAGAAACGCCGCATCAGCAATCACATCCTGCCGACGTCGGCGACGATGATAGGCGTGTGCATGACCGTCATCAACATCGTTAAGCTGGTGGAATCGCAGAGCGGCAACAGCCACGCCGACGAATTCCTGGCGGTGGATTCGGTCTTCTTCATGATCAGCGCGGTCGCTTCCTACGTCTCCATGCGGCGCGAGGAGACGAACCGCTTCGGCGGCTACTTCGAAAGGGTCGCCGACGTCGCCTTCATCCTGGGGCTCGTCGTGATGACGATCGTCGGCGTCCTCATCACCTATGAATTCATCTGATCAACCGATCTTGCGGCGCTGCTCCTCGCTGCCCGGGCTCTCGACCTCGTCGGCCTTATAACCGAAGAGCTCGGCGACCTTCGTGAAGTTGATCTTGTTCACGAGGCCGAATACGGCGTCGAGGTCGCTCTTGCCTTTGCCGGAGAAAGCGCGGCCCAGGATGAAGCCGAGGCCGACGGCGCCGACGGCGTAGGCGTAAGTGTTGTTCTTGATATGATCGTTCGCCATCATGCCGCGCAGCTTCACGTCATCCGAGATCTTCGTGTAGCGCTCGGTGAGCTGGTCCGAATTCTTCGCCCAATAATCCTGGGCTTTTTGTTTGACGAGGTTGAGGTACGAATCGGGTTTCGATTCGCGGCTGTCCTCGTCCGAACCGCTCGAGCCCGAGGCGTTCGCCGTGAGGCTGTTGCCTTCCTTCGCCGTATCGCGCTCCGCGTCGTTCGTTTCCGATCCCGCGTATCGTCCCGAGTTCGCGCTCGAGCCTTCGTCAGCGGCGTTCATCGATTGCGCCGATTGGTTGGTATCGAAATTCTCCGTACCGGCTTGATCCTTCATATGACGACCTTTCTGATTGAGATCGGAATAGTTTTTCGCCTGCGCCATGGTCAAACTCCTTCGCTCGTTTGGGAGGCCCCACGCCTCGTTTCTAAGGAGATATTCTTCTGGCGATGCGGCGAAGCAAAGGCTTGCCTGCTGCGCTTGGCTTTTAAACGCACTCCTATCAAGGGATTGACGGAATTTCGGAAAAGTCGGGATAAGGGTGAGATGCTATTTGATTCGCGCTTTTTCCGGCCGAATAAAAAATGCGGACCCCTTGTCGTTAGCAAGGGATCCGCACGCTGAAAAAGGATAGAACGTCTTAATTCGAAGCCACGCAGTAGACGCCCGCTCGGGCCGAGGAAGAGTCGGCGACCTTTTGCAGTTCGCCGGTTGCGATTCCCGTCAGAGCCTTATGGTCAACGGTCCAGGCGCGATCGAACGCGATTCCGCCGCGTGCTTTGAGTCCTTGGAAGAGGCCGTTGGTCGAAGCGAGCTGAAGCTGGTCTTCGGTCGGCAGCTTGAAGCCCTGGAGGCAGCTTTGCGCGCCGTGCTCGTCGCCTTGGATATCGGCCAGCGAGATCTCTTCGGCCTTCGAGAGCGACCAGCGCATGCTCGTGGCCTGGTCGATCCATTCATTATAACGAAGCGGCTCGCGCGCTTCATACTGGCCCTTGGTATCGCCGGGCTTCACATCCCGCCAGAAGAAGTCGCGGCATTGGACGTACAGGCCGCGATCCCTGACGAACGCGCTGACGCGCGCCGTGTTTTGATCGCAGCGGGGCAGCTCGGCGAGACTCGCTACGGTCGTCGTAATGCTCACGGTCGGTTTTTGGTTATTTTCACCTATGCTGCGGGCCTGAAGTTTATGGAAGCAAGCTGTATTCGCGCTCAGAGCCAAGACGGATAGAAACATCATCAACGCCGATCTCATGACTGTCACCTCAAAAAACTCAGTCCGATTTTCATGACAAAAACACCTTCGGATTTTTCTTCCGGCGATCCAGGAAATTTTAAAATCGCTTGAATCGTTGTTTGCGATCGATAGTTCCGCCCGTAGTTTCAGGGCACTAAGGCGGCGCCTTGAGAGCTATTTCGAGGCGTATTTATTGCGACGATCGCCGACGCCCGGCTAAAACCCCGCAAAGCGCGGCCCTGCGGAGGACGATCTTACGCGGCGTAAGAGTATGATTTAACAATGGTTAATGAACTCAGGCGGGGTGGACGGCGGATGCCGCAGCTCGTAAGAAGCGCTGCGGCATCTCTCGAGGAGGCTCGTGGATCAGGCCGGGGTATCGAGCTTCGCCATATCCTTATTAATGCCCTTACGGACCTTGAACAGGATGTTGTGCTCGAGCATCTTCGCGACGTCGGCATTCTTTTGGTTCGGTTGGAAGATCAGGTAGCAGCCCTTGTCCCCCGCCCTGTTATCGATCGTAAGCGCGGCCGCCTGGAAGCTCTTGTCGTTGGTTCCGATATCGACGTCGCCGCCTGCGGCTATGGTGGCAGCGACCGTCGCGCCGGCCCCGCCTTCAGCCGTCGGCTCCGCGCCTTCAGCCGCCGTGGCCGCGGAAGCCACCTCGACTTTGGCCAGGGTCAGCGTCTCGCCTTTCGCCTGCGCGTTCTTCAAACGGGCGAGCAGCTTGTCCACGCGAGGCTTGATCTTGGGATTGTTCGCGTGCACGGGTTTGATCAGGCACTCCTTGGCCTCGTCGAGATTGTTGTTGCGGATGCAGGCGAGCGCGAGGTTGTACCAGACCACGCTCTCGATATCCGGCCTGTTGTCCGGCAAGGCCTCGACCGTACGCCTGTACTGCTGGATGCCTTCGTCCACCATACCGCAACGGGCCATGGCGATGGCGCGGTTGTTCATGTAAGCGACGACGCTCTGCACCGATTCCAGCTGCGACATGATGTTTTTCGCGCCTTTGGAATCGCCCTTGTTCAAAGCGATCTTCGCCCGCGACTCATCGCCCTTGTTGCCGTTCGGATCCATATCGTCGACCTTGTCGAGCAGCGCCTCGGCCTTGCCTTCGTCGCCGAGCTCCGCGGAGATCTCCGCCATCTGGCAAAGGCGCTCGAGGTTCTGCGGCGCGAGCTCCTGCGCGCGCTCGAAGCACTTCAGGGCGGTCTCGAGCACCCTCAGCTGCAGCATCGCCTTGCCGAGCAGGTTGAGCACCAGGATGGACTCGCCGCCCTGCTTCATCGCGTCGATCGAGAGGTCGCGGGCTTTCTCGTAATCGCCCTTGGCGTAAGCGAGCTCGGCCCTCAGCAGCTGCTTGGGACCGTGGCCGATGGCCTCGTCGCTGAGGTAGAGCGCGATCGTCTTCTCCGCTTCCTCGAAGTTCTTGTCCGCGAGGAACTGCCGCGTCTTGCGCTCCAGCGCGACTTTATCGGTCGGCCGCCGGTCCTGCTGGATGGTCCAGGCTATGCCCTTGATCAATTCGTTGCGCTGGATCGGTTTCTTCAGGACGTGGGCGATGCCCATCTCCCTGAGGAAGGGGATGTCCGACTTCTCGACGAGCGAGCTGCAGGCGATGAAAGGGGTCGTCTTCGCGCCGGTTTCCTTCGCCTTCTGCAGGAAGAGGGGGCCCGTGATCTTCGGGATCCGCCACTCCTGGAGGATGAGGTCGGGGTTGGAATTCTCCTCGAGATAGTTGAGGGCCGTCTCGCCGTCGTTGAAGATCTTGATATCCTCGACGCCCATCTCGTTCAGCGCCGAGCGTATCTCGTTCTGCACGGTGGAGTCGTTGTCGACGATCACGGCGTTCTTGATGCCGAGGATGTCGGTCGCCGCCTCGAGCGTATCGATCGCCTCCATCTGGAAGTGCTGCGAGGCGATGGCCTTCACCTGCTTCTGCAGGTTGGAATCGAGTTTGAGCACCTGCGAGAGGACCTGCTTCGCCTCGTCCGGCCGCTTGAGCTTGATGAGCGGGAGCGCGAGGTTCAGGAGCTGGCTGACGTCGCCCGGCAAGACCTTGAGCAGCTGCTTCTCGAACTGCAGGAGGTCCTCGAAGCGGCTGATCTGCATCAGGCACTTGCGGAGGTAGTAGCTCGAGTAGAGGAGGCTGTTCCACTGGTACTTCTCGAAGTCCGCGAGGAAGCCCTGGATCTCGGTCTGCAGCGAGTCCCGCGTGAAGGGCTTCATATGGTAGGACAGGAGGCCGAGGCTGAAGGCTTCCGGAAGGACTTCCACCTCGTTGGCTTCGACCAGCGCCGAGATCTTCAGCTCCCTGAGCTGCGGGACGATGCAGCTCAGCTTGAGCACCTGCATGAGGTTCTCCTCCGCGTCGGGGAAAACCGAGCTGATGAGCCAGTTCACGGGCTCCACCTCGAGGATGCCGATCGCCTCCTTGAGCGAAGGCACCGTCTGCACGTCTTCAAACCCCTGGCTCCTCAGGACTTCCGCAAAGAGCGTACGGAAGGCGCCGGATCCTTCCACGACGAGCGCCTTGACTTTGCGATCACGAAACATCGAATCCATAGAGCGGCCTTTCTGACGAAAGTCTAAACCGAGCGGGAGTTTGAACGCGGAAAATGGGATGTGTACAAGCTTAAAGGAAATTCGATGGCGAGACAAATCTTGACTTTTTACCAAATAACGGCACGGCGGCCCGGAAAGGGCCGTCGTTGCCGAAAGTTATCGCTTGTATCGAACGAATGGGGCGGGCGCGGGCTTAGAAGGATTCGGGCAGGGCGGTTCTCATGAACGTCGCCCAGGCCGGATCCACGGGCAGGTTATCGGTGCGATAACCGAAGAGGGAGATCGCCAGGTCGCCCTCGGCCTCGAACACCTCGAGGCTGATGACATCCCCGTGGCGGCTCGGTTTCTTCACGATCCAGGCGGAGCCGAGCTTCTGCATGTTCACGTGGAGGTTGAAATCCGGGTCGAGGATGTTGAACCAGGAGCCGAGCGTCCTCGTCTCCTTGATGGTCCCGCTGCGGATCTGGATCATCGCCGCGTTGCCTACGAAAATCATGAACTTGATGCCGGCTTTCCGGGCTTCCTGCAGCACCGTCTCGAGCGCCTGGACCTGCACGGGGCGGGCGAAGTCCTCGCCCGCGCATTCGAAGGCCGCCTGGCGCTCGACTTTATGTTTTCTCAGTAGCGCATGGAAGTCGTGCGTGTCCTCGAGGGCCGCCCAGTCCTTGCGGAAGGCCTCGACGTCGAGATCCGTCGCGGCGTGGATCTTGGCCTTGGATTCCCGGGGCGCGATCTCCTCGGGGCGAATCGCCGCCGTGGGATAGGCCGCGAGCTTGAGGTTCCACTCTTCTTCGGTCAGCTCCTGCGGATAGACCTTGTGGATCGCGCGGCCGGTCTTGTCGAAGATCTGGAGGCTCCGCAGGATGCGATCGCCGGCCTTATTCTCGACCGCGACCGTGAAGGCCCAGCTGCCGGTGAAGAGGCGGAGGTCGATCGTATCGTGGTGCACGAGCCCGACCGGGCCGTGGAAGCTCGCGGGGCCGTAGAAGCCCTTCACTTCGCTCACCGTCGAATCATTGCGGGTCAGGGCCATGCAGCGCCCGAGCTCGGGGATGAGCTTGAACAGCTGGTCCCAGGAGATCGCGAGAGGGCGGACCTTGAGTCCTTCCTGCGGCTGCAGCATGACTTCGAGCTCGCTTACGCCGAGCGCTTCCGCGATGTCGTAGGGCCTGGCGCCGCGATTGCTCGCCCGGTAGCTGGCGAGTCTCGTTTGGAAATCGGGCTTCGTTTCATGAGTTACGAGCAAGGGCATAGTGTCTCTCCTCATTCCATTCGCGCGCGGCGAAAAAATACGCCCGGCGGGTTCGTGGGTCTTCGATTCTCGTCATAGGGACGCCGAATATCTCGGGCCATATATCATCGGGTATGGAACCCGCGTGATGCAGGATGCGGCCTTGTTTCATGAGTATGAACCGGTCCGCGCTCTGGAGCGCGAGGTTGATGTCATGGATCACCATCAGCACCGTATAGCCCTTGTCCGCGGCCTTGCGCGCCGCGTCGAGTATCAGCTGCTGATGCAGGATGTCGAGGCTGGCGAGAGGTTCGTCCAGGAGCAGGAGCCGGGGCTTCGCGTCGCGGTTGTCGTCGTCGCCGTCCTCGAGCTGCAGCAGGACGCGGGCCATATGCGCCCGTTGCTGTTCGCCTCCGGACAGGGTTTGGACGTTGCGGTCCAGGAAAGGGTTGAGCTCCAGAAGGTCGATGTAATGCTGGAGCTTGGCTTCGTGCGCGGCCTTCGGCGCGTGGGGATGAAAGCCGAGTTTGATCATCTCCTTCACGGTGAGCGCGAAGGGCATGGTGTAGTTCTGCGAGAGCATGGCCCTGGCGCGCGCCAACGCCTTGGGCGACCATTCCTTGAGCGGCAGGCCGAAGAGCAGCACTTCGCCTTTATCCGCCTCCCATTGGCCGGCGAGGACCTTGAGCAGGCTGGATTTTCCCGCGCCGTTGGCCCCGAGTATGGCCGTGACCTGACCGCCGCGGATCTTGAGGTCCGGAATATCCAGCAAAGTTTTTCGGCCGCGCTACTCCCGCGGCGCGGATTGGAACGGCCTGCTCAAGACCGACATCAATCCCGAGTACCACAACGAGCTCGAGTTCGGCCTGCGTTACCACACCGATGCGATTCGCCACGACCATACGCAGGATTTCTTCAACATGACGGACGGCGTCCTCGTCGACAGCGGTATCCCGACCCAGACGGCGACGCAGGACAAGAACGAAGCGGAAGCGATCGCGGCCTATGCCTGGGACACCGTCACGCACGGCGCCCTGAGCCTGAGCCTCGGCCTTCGCCAGGAATGGGTGCAGTACCACAGCGAGAACTACAACGCGCCTTTCGACAAACATGAGAACCGCGTCCTCGCCAGCATGCCGGCGGCGGGGCTCTTCTATCGCATCACGCCGCGTTTCGCTTATCTGCTCGGTGTTTATAAGGGTATGGGCCTCTCGGCCGAAGACTCGACCAACGCCGGCAAACCCGAAGAGAGCGTGAACTACGAGACCGGCTTCCGCTGGACCGACGGCCTCGCCAACGCGAACCTCATCGGCTTCTTCAACGACTACAAGAATATCCAGGGCTCCTGCACCACCGCCGAAGGCTGCAGCTCCTCGGCGACGGACCAGGTGTTCAACGGCGGCCGCGCGAAGATCTACGGCGTGGAAGCCAACCTCCTGGACCAGTACCGGGTCGCTCCCAAGCTCACCATCCCTCTGAACCTCGCCTATACCTATACGCGGGCCTACTTCGGCGGCGATTTCAATTCGCACCTCACGGACTGGGGCATCGGGCTCGTCCATAAGGGAGATCCCCTGCCCTACGTTCCCATGCACCAGGCGACGATCGGCAGCGGCTTCCAATACGGACGGCTCGCCTTCGACGCTCTCTGGACGATCAAAAGCAAAAGCTACGATCAATCCATAGCAGCCGGTCGCGAGGAAGTTCCCTCCTCCACGTACCTGGATCTCGCGCTGCGGTATTTCGTATGGAAAGAATGGCAAGTCTACGCAACCGCGGACAACGTAACCGACGAGAAGACGATCGTTTCGTATCGTTCTATGGGAGCGCGCCCGGGCAAGCCGCGGACCTATATCTACGGAATAAAGGGGACTTTCTGATAAAAACCGCGGGTGCTCAGTTTTTAATTGAAAATGAGACCGGTAATCATTATTGCTAGGTTTCCAGTTTTTAAATTCACCGGAGAGATCAATGAAATCTATCGTATCCCTTCTTCTCGCTTCGAGCCTCGTGGCATCCAGCGCCTACTCGGCTCCTGCGATCGACGAAGCCAAAGCGAAATCGACCCTCGAAACTTATGCCGCGAACGTTTACGTCGTCTACACCGACGCCTACCAGACCGTCCTCGACCTTCAAACCGCGGTCGACGCGTTCCTCGCGGCGCCTAGCGAAGCGACTCACCTCGCGGCGAAAAAAGCCTGGCTCGCATCGCGCGACGTCTGGGGCCAGACCGAAGCCTTCCGTTTCTACGAAGGCCCGATCGATGACGCGACCTACGGCGTTGAAGGCTACATCAACGGCTGGCCGCTCGACGAAGCTTATATCGACTACGTTGTCGGCGACGACGATTCCGGCATCATCAACGATGCCGCCACCTATCCCGTAATCGACGGCGACACCCTTCTCTCGCTCAACGAAAAAGGCGCTGAGACCAACATCGCGACCGGCTTCCACGCAGTGGAATTCCTCCTCTGGGGCCAAGACCTCTCGGCGACCGGCCCTGGCGCGCGCCCTTACACCGACTTCGTCGTCGGTGAAAAAGGCACCGCGAAAAACCAAGACCGCCGCGCGGCTTACCTCAAAGCCGTCACCGACCTTCTCGTGAAGCAGGTCGGCACCGTTAAGGACGCTTGGGAACCTAAGGACAGCAAGAGCTACGGCGCGGGCTTCGCAGCTCAATCCAGCGTCGACGGCCTCACCAAGGTCTTCAAGGGCATGTCCTCGCTCCTCACGGACGAACTCGCCGGCGAGCGCATGTACACCGGCTACGAAAGCCAATCGCAGGAAGACGAGCATTCGTGCTTCAGCGATAACACGCACCGCGACATCATCGAGAACCTCCAGGGCGTGATCAACGTCTGGACCGGTACTTACAAAACCGTTGCGGAGCTCGCTCACCCTGAGTCGGCCGTGACCACCACGGCAGGCGTAGGCGTAAGCGCCCTCGTGAGCCCGGCCATCGCGAAACGCGTGACCGCGCAGCTTAACTCGGCTCTCGCCGCAGCGAAAGCCCTCCCGACCCCTTACGACCAATTGCTCGTGGCCCCGGAAGGCAGCGACCAACGTAAACAGCTCCTTGATACGATTTTTGCTGTGCAAGACGCCGGCACTGCGGTAAGAGAAGCGGCTGAATCGCTGGGTCTTTCGATCCCAGTCGAGTAACGCTTCGCTTATTCCAAGGAAAGCCTGGTGAAGAACTTGAAACTCCGACAGTTGGCTTTGCCCCTCCTTCCGACCCTCGGCCTCGCTCTCCTGCCCTCCATCGTGAGGGCGGATGATCCGGTCGAGGATCTGAACATGGGCGGCATAGCCACGGTGCAGCAAACTTCCGACCAGGCTTTTTCTTTGCCTTTCCCGACGCTCAGCGGACTCGAGCGCCTGCAATTCCAAGCCGGCGATGCGCTGTTCACTGAGCCCTGGGTGGCCGCTCCCTCGTCAACTGTCGGTCGCGACGGGCTCGGCCCTCTGATGGTGACGCGCGCCTGCGCGAACTGCCATTTGAAGGACGGCCGCGGTACGCCGCCGGTCGACGCCAAGGACGAGCCGCTCGGTTGGCTCATCCGCCTCTCCTCGGCCGAAGCGCACGCTTACGGCGATCAAATTCAAAACCGCGCGATACCCGGCGCTCAACCGGAAGCGTCCGTTCAGGTCACGTGGGTGGATCAACCGCCTACAGTGTTCCCGGATGGAACGACGGTGACTTTGCGGAAGCCTTCCATCCAACTCGCGAACCTCGCTTACGGCCCCCTGCCGGCCGACGTCCAGATCTCGCCGCGCCTTGCCCCGTCGATGCAAGGCCTCGGCCTGCTCGAAGCCGTGCCTGAAGACGTGATCCTGGAATGGGCCGATCCCGATGATGCGAATCACGACGGCATCTCGGGCCGCGCGAATTACGTTGCGAGCGTCGCCAACGGCAAGGACATGATCGGACGCTTCGGATGGAAGGCTAACCAACCGACGCTCCGCGACCAGGATGCCGGCGCCTTCAACGGCGATATGGGTTTGACGACGACTCTCCATCCGGACGAGAACTGCACCGAGCTCGAGACCGTCTGCAAGGATCTCCCGAACGGCGGCGAACCGGAAGTCTCCGATAAGCAATTCGAGCTCGTGGTGCTCTATTCCAAGTTCATCGCGGTCCCTGCGCGTCGCAACACCGACCAGCCCGCCGTCGTCAAAGGCCGCGAGCTCTTCATGGCCGCGCATTGCGACAGCTGCCACCGCCCGACGATGACGACGGCCGCGGATGCGGGACACGCTCTGCTTTCCAATCAGAAGATCTGGCCCTACACCGATCTCCTGCTCCACGACATGGGCGAAGAGCTTGCGGACCATCGTCCCGACGGGCTCGCGACGGGCACCGAATGGCGAACCGCACCTCTGTGGGGCATAGGCCTGATGCCCGAGATCAACGGCAGCGATTTTTATCTCCACGATGGTCGCGCGCGCGGATTGGAAGAAGCCATACTCTGGCACGGCGGTGAGGGCGAAGCGAGCCGAGAGGCCTATAAGAACCTCTCGTCGGATGATAGGAAAGCCTTGCTCAGTTTCCTTAAATCGCTTTGATCAATGAAGGAAGGCAGGCATCGTCTGCGGTTTCGCTACCACGAAGGGGCTGACGATGAGCACCTCGAATGGGTTGTTCGCCGCATTCCACGTTCGCACTTCGTCGTCAGTCGGGACGCCGAAACGACTTGCTTCCATCTCCGTCCGAAGTTTTTCGGCTTCATCGTTTTTCAGGATGATCGCCGCATCCACAAGCTCCAACGGGCCGCGAGCCACGTAAAGGCGGCCAAAAGCATAGTGACGTATTAGCTCCGACCAGGGCAAAACATCGACTTCGGCCTGAAATTTGGTGCGGAGTGTTTGTTCAGTATCGGTGTTCATAACGCGCTCTCCTTACTCTGTCTCCTTCATCATATGGGCACCGTATCGCCGTCAAGCCCTTCCTTGGCCCTATGAATCCCAAGAGCGACTTTCACCAGTCAGGACAAGATATTTTCAAAATTCTCGGCTTATGACGTTGTCCCCGGAGTCATTAACGATTTACCGGGCGCCCGCGCGTTCGGTCTTTTGCCCTCAAGATCCGGAAGCCTCCCGCCGATAAATCATAAGCCCAGGATTAGGCTCTTCATTCTTTCGTTCAGACAGGATTTACCAACGTGGCCATCCTTCGTAACATCGCGATCTCCATGCTCGTTCTGGCGAGTGGTTGCTTTGAGAAGCCGGTGGACAATAACGTTCGCGCCAAGACCCAATCCGATGGCGGCAAAACCCAATACAGCTCCAATGCGAACGCCGGCGACAGCGACGGTGACGGCAGCACGCAGGTGCCGGACGACGGTACTCCAGGCGCGAAGTCCGCGGCTTCGAATTCCGCTTCGTCTTCCACCACGACCTCGCCGGGGACAACGGCGCAACCGAAGGGTTCAAGCTTTCAGGTTCCCGAGACGAGCTCCCTGGTCTTCGGCCCGCTCGGACTCACGGCCGGCGGTTATCAGAAGACGATCAGCGCGGTCTATCCCAACATCTGCACGCGCGGCAACCTGGTGAAGACGACCGGCGCCCTCTTTCCCTTCAACGAGAACCAGACCCTCGTCGTACGCGGCCCCGCGGCGATCAATCAATTCGCCCTCTACGCTCGCGGCGCCAAGGGCAGTTGGGACAAGACCGCGGATCTCTCCGCCCTGAGTTTCCTCGAGAACAGCTACGGCACCGAGAAGGGCGTGAACGCGCCTTTCGCGGGCGATAAAACGCTGGAAAACGGCCGCGAGATCTATGCGAAGCTGCCGAGCGCCGGCGAGCTGCTCCTCGTCATGAAAGTGAAGCTGCCGCATGCGGCGGATCCGGTTTATTCCGCCGTCGCGCAGGACGATGTTCCCGCGATCTGGCTGCTCAATTCCGAGATCTTCGCCAAGCCCTCCGCCCAGTATTACTGCAACTGCCGCGGCGAAGGCGCGAACGGCGGATGCGGTGAGATCGATATCGCCGAGGTCATTCCCGAGAACAAGGATCAGATCACCTCGACCCTCTATAGCTACGAAGGCGCGCGCGGCGGCATCCTGCCCACGACGCGTCCGACCTCGTCTTATCAAGTCTATGCCCTGCTCCTTCGCAGCGACGGTTCCAAAGGCAACGCCTGGATCATGGAAGCGAACGGCTTCGACTTCTCGGCGACCTCCATCCCCGATACGGCCGTCGCGAGCGAGTGGCTGCCTCGCGTCAAACACCTGAACCAAGGCAGCGAAGCCCTTAACCCGCCTTAATTTCCCAAGAATCTTCAAAGGACTATATACTGGACCGAACCTCGAACCGTTTTCCGGTTTCTAATGGGGTGAGGAGGGATGGTCCATGAAACGCGTCCTGTATTTCGTAGCGTTCCTATTCTTTGGTATTTCCCTGGGCTGGTTGGGGCGAAGCCAGTGCCATCCGCACGGCTTCATGGAATCGTGGAGCCCGTTCCGTTCGTTATGCATGGCGAGCAGCGTTCATCCGCCCGGGCCTCCCGGAGGCGGGCCGCCGCCGGATCGTTTCCTCGAGGAGCTCGATGTTTCCGAGGCGCAGAAGGCCAGGATCAAAGAGATCGACGCCGCTCACCGCCCTGAGCTCGAGCGCCTCAGGAGCGAGATGAACAAGCGGCGCGAGGCTTTCGACGAGGCCCTTGCGAGCAGCGCGTCGCTGAGCGAGGTCGCGCCGAAGTTCGAGGCCCTGTTCGAGGCCAAACGCCAGGCCGAGACCGAGCAATTCAAGATGATGATGGACGTGCGCGAGCAGCTTTCCCCCGATCAGAGGCGCGAGCTGCAGCAGCGCAGGCGGGACCATCATGGGCCGTTCCACGGCGGCCCGGGCGCCGTGGGTCCGGGAGGACCGGGTGGGCCTTAAAGGGGATAAATCCAAGGCGCAGAAACTTCCGCCTTTCGCCGATCTCCATCGCGCTTACGCCGAATCCGTGCGTAAGCTTCTGCACCGCTATGGCTCCGGCGGCGACCTCGACGATCTCGTGCAGGAGACCTTCATCCACGTCTGGAAGGGCTACGCGAACTTTCGCGGCGACTCCTCCGTCTCCACCTGGATCTATCGCATCGCCGTGAACGTCGCGAAGAACGCGCAGCGCTCGAAGCGGCGCAAGTGGTGGCTGCTGTTCGAAGGGGAGACGGAGGAGCTCCATGCGCCCAGCTCCGCGCCGAACGCCGAAGACAGCCTCACGCAGAGGACCAGCCTCAGCGCGGCCATGCAGCATCTCTCGCCGAAGCTGCGCGACACCCTTATCCTCTATTCGCTGAAGGAACTGGAAATCGAAGAAATAGCCGCGGTCCTCGGGATCTCGGCCGGCACCGTTAAATCACGCCTGCATCAGGCGCGAACGCAACTGGCAGCGCTCTTAAGTCAAGACGAGGAGGTCTCATGAATCTCAAATCCTTCCAGGACTGGCTCGACCGCAATTTCTCGGAACCGATGCAGCCGGCTCCGACGAATGAATTGCAACTGATCTACGCGCGCATCGATCGCGAGCGGCGAGTGGATGCGCCCAGCCTCCTCCTCTGCCTCGCGTCCGTGGCGCTGACTGTGATAATCATTCTCGCGACGCGCAGCCAGGCGACGACTGTAACGACCGCCGTTACAAAAGAATCGAAAAACGATCTTCTCCATGCTGACGAAGACTTAGACCGCGATTTCGATGTGAGCCTCGAGCATTTCAACAAGATCGTGAACTCTTCGCGGCAAATGTAAGGATCGGCACTGAACCAAACGTGCGGATGCGGTGTCCAAAGGATGAATCGACAACATCGTCAGGATTCGTCTTAAAGGAGATCACAT
>JASLCY010000370.1 GCA_030151925.1 Oligoflexus sp. | reverse complement strand
GTGGTTCCAGGACACCGTCGACCAGCTCGCGCATGAGATGATGGCCCGCTTCAATAAGAAGCGCGCGATCGTCTTCAACACCGTGCAGCTGTATCGCCGCGATCGGCTTGGTTTTCTCCGCTCGGCCTACAAACAGGCCGAAGAGGGCGGTTATCACCTCGGCGTGAAGCTCGTGCGCGGCGCTTATATCGAAAAGGAAAACAAACGCGCGCAGGAGCAGGGCTACCCGACCCCGATGCAGCCGACGAAGGCCGCGACCGACCATGATTACAACGAAGCGCTGGCCTTCACGGTCGCCCACATCGATCGCATGGCGGTCTGCGCGGGAACGCACAACGATCATTCGGTCCGCATCCTCACCGAGCTCATGGCGAAGGTCGGGCTCGCCGCCGACGATCCCCGCATCTTCTTCGCCCAGCTGCTCGGCATGAGCGATAACCTGAGCTTCAACCTAGCCGCTAAAGGCTATAACGTCGCGAAGTACGTTCCTTATGGGACCGTGCCCGAACTCTTGCCCTACCTCACGCGACGCGCGCAGGAGAACAGCTCCGTCCTCGGCCAGACCAGCCGCGAGCTGAGCCTCCTGATGCAGGAAAAAAAGCGCCGCGGGATCTGAATCCTCATTCTCAAGGCCCGCCCACGGGAGACTGTGCGCGGGCAATTCTTACCTCTCCCCCTCGTGATACCATAAAAATCGGAAGCGTCTTGGTTCCGCAAAGACCTAAGCTTCGCCCGGTTCCATCGAAACCTGATGAAATGCGGCTTCGGGCCTCCCTAAAAATTCTTTGATTTCCCCTGGGATCTTCGCTGGTTGCTTCGCGACCGACAAGAATATCAAGGCTTTATCAAGAATTTCCTGAAGGACTCCGAAGGAACTTTTACATGCGAGGTTTTCCGCGCGGGAAACCTAATTAGAGGTGAGAGATATGTTTCGTAGTTTTGTGACGGGATTCTTACGTCTTGCGTTAGGGATCATGCTGGTCTCGCCCGGTGTCTCCTGGGCGATCGACCTGAAGCCGGAAGACGTCCGCGGGAAAGCCGTCCAGTCGCCGGTCACCATCCTGCAGAACCGTTACTTCCTCAAGGCGATGCGCCCCGAGATCGGCGTCGCTTACGGCACCATCACCAACGAAGCCTACACCGACACCAGCCTCGTCGGTTTCCGCCTCGGCCTCTTCTTCACGGAATGGCTCGGCATCGAAGCGCAGCAGTTCAACGCGACCGCGAGCGACTCGGACGACCTCAAGGCCTTGAAGCGCCTTCGTTACCGCAAATACGAGGATCCGAACATCGAAGTCCACCCGGACCCCGAAGTGAACCGCCTGAAGAAGATCACCGACTTCACCGGAGTCGTGGCCCCCTTCTACGGCAAACTCAACTTCATCGACTGGCTCATCATCTATTCCGACCTCTATGCGACGGCGGGCATCTCCAAGATCGATTCCGATCAAGGCGGCCTCACCGCCTTCACCTACGGCGCCGGCCAGCGTTTCTACTGGCAGAAAAGCCTCTCGTTCCGCATCGACTTCAAGGCTCGCAACTACACCGAGCAGCAAGCCGGGCACGACCATCGCAAGAGCACGTACTCCGTGGACTTCGGTCTGAGCTACTTCTTACTCTAAGGGCTAGGCATGAACATGAGACTTACAACGATAGGCCTGTCGCTGCTCCTTATGAGCGGCGCGGCTGTTGCCGCCCCGAAGAAGAAGGCCAAGGACGCCTCGGCCCGGGCGGCGGAAGTGCAGAAATCGCCGGCTCTGGATAAGAGCTTCGCGCAGGTGATGGAGCGTTACCGCAAGGGCGAGCTCCAGAAGAAGACGATGTGGGACGCGCTCGAGCCTTTCGAGGCGAGCTATAACCAGCTCTCGACCGAAAACCAATCGGCCTATCTCCAGGTGCGTTCGCAGCTCCTTTATCTCTCGGGTTACCCCATCCTCGCGAGCGAGTTCGCGGCCCAGGCCCTGACCCTCTCGCCCGAGCCCTTCGGCGAGAACCATACTCCGCTCTGGCGAATACTCTGGACGGTCTCCAAGGTGAAGTCGATCCAGTACATCCTAGAGGAAATGGCCCCCAAACTTCATTCCAAGATCGAGCTCCCGCCGGAGTTCGGCAACAACTGGAACTACATCCTCGGCAACGCTTATGCGGCCCAGGGCAAGGACCAGCTGGCGAAGGCGGCTTACGAGAAGCTCGTGATGCAGGACCGCTACTTCCTCTCGAGCCAGTACCAGCTCGCTTTGCTCTCGATCAAAGCCAACAAATCGCAGGACGCCGAGAGTTATCTCAACGCGATCCTGAACCCGACCGCGCAGAGCCTCGCGGACATCCGCAAGAGCGAGTTGATCGAAATGATCAACTACGCGCACATGGCCCTGGGGCGCCTGCACTACCAGGATCAGAAGTTCATCGAATCGGCTCGCGAATACCGGAGCGTCCGCCGCAGCAGCAACCTCTTCTATGAGGCGCTGTTCGAGCAATCCTGGTCGCTCTTCATGTCGGGCAGCCTCAAACACGCGCTCGGCACCCTCTATGCTGTGAACGCGCCTTACTTCCAGGACCATTTCAACCCCGAGGCGAAGGTCCTCGAGTCGATGATCTACTACTGGATGTGCCGCTATGATGATGCGCGCTCGGTCCTCGCCGAGTTCGCGGAAGGCAACCGCGAGGCGATCGACTCCCTCGGCGTGTGGCTGGATCGTCAACGCCTGACGCCCGAGACTTCGTACCAGCTCTTCGAAAACCTCGTGACGGGCGTTTCGGGCGAATCGATCGGCATTCCGATCCGCGTCCTGAACACGGCGGCGACGAGCGACACGATGCTCCTCGTCCGCGACCAGTACGCGACCCTGATCGAAGAGACCTCGCACCTCGACACCTACGGCATCTACGGTAAGAAGCAGGGCATCGAACTCTACAAAAACCAACTCCTCAAGCGTTCGGACGCGCGCCGCATCGAAATCGGCCGCATCTTCCTCGAGGAGCTCCAAAGCATGAAAGAGCACTTCGAAGAGCTCTACTCGCAGTCGCAGTTCCTCTATCTCGAGCTCCTCATGAGCCAGAAAGAGCAGATCCTCGGCCGCGAGCTGCACGCGGACACCAAGGTGACCCGCGTGACGGATAA
>JASLCY010000357.1 GCA_030151925.1 Oligoflexus sp. | reverse complement strand
GTATCCTACCTCGGAGCGCTCCCTTCCCTCAACAAGATGTCCCTGGCTCCCCGCCTTCAAATCCTCGAAACTTCGCTGGAGCGCAGTTTCATCTCGGAACCTCGCTCTTTCCCCAGCATGAGGAGTCATCCATGAAAGCATTCCATCCCAATCACGAGGCGGGCGGCGTCGCCCTCGAGTACATCGTGGTCTCGATCTTCGGCCTCCTGCTCGCGGTCGGCGCGATCGCGATAGTCGGCAAGGCGACGAAGACCAAGCTCGCCGCGATCCAAGAGAAGCTCGGCATCGACCTGGGGCTCGACGCCCTCGACCCGCTCGGCGAGTGAGGGACGCATGGCGAGCGTTCGAATTTTTGTCTGGGTCCTAGCCCTTCTGGCTGCGTGCGAAGGCCTTCTGCAAACCCGAGCGTGGCGGGAGCTGATAACGCAGGCGACACAGGCAAGGCGCATAGTGGCTGGCAAAGATTCGAGCGCTCTCCTCAATCTATGCCAAAATCCCCGGGAAGGAATACGCGTCGAATGGCGAGAGGACGGTATATGGACAGATGTTTGCCCGACTTTCGCCGGCCTCTCGGCTTTGCCCCGGTTTTGGAAACTGGAAGTCACCTACAAATATAAGCTGCTTTTTGCGTGGGAGCTTCCTATAACCGTGACTATCGTTATTTTAGCGTGAGTCCCCATCAATGTTTTTTGTCGTGACTAAATTGACCTTCGAATCCCAGCCCACGTCGCACGATGCGCGCGAACTCGCCTCTTTGGTGGAAAAACTCCGCGCGAGGTTCCACATCAGCGTCGAGGTCACCGAAGAATTCCAAAAGGGCGGCGACGCAGGCATCGTCGTCGCCGCCGTGCACTATTCCGAGATGAAACTGAGCAACCTCATCGATGCGATTTCCGACGCCTGCGAGAACTCGGGGTTCGGCCGCATCCATTCTGAAAACACGATACTCGAGGACTTCGAGTCGTTTACGGAAGAATACGAGTAAGGAGAGCTTCATGGGACTTTTAACTGGAAAACGCGGCATCATCATGGGAATAGCGAACGAGCGTTCCATCGCGACGGCGGTTGCCCGTTTTATGCACAAAGAAGGCGCGCAGCTCGGCTTCAGCTATCTTCCGGACAGCGGAGAGCGGAACCGCAACGAACAACGCGTCCGTGATGTGACGAAGGACCTCGAGCCCTTCCTGATCGAATCCTGTGACGTGACGCAGGACGCCGATATCCAGGACTTCTTCGCGAAGGTCGAGCAGAAGGTCGGACGTATCGATTTCGTCATACATTCGATCGCTTACGCGCCGACCGATGATCTGAAATGCGCAACGTATCAAGCCAGTCGTGCAGGTTTTGCTCAGGCTATGGATGTAAGCGTCTATAGTTTCCTCGCAGTCGCTCGTTACGCAGCGCCTATTATGAGTCAAGACGGCTCGGGCTCGATCTGCGCCATGACTTACTTCGGCGGTGAAAAAGTCATGCCGGGTTATAACCTCATGGGCGTCGCAAAGGCTGCTCTTGATGCATCAGTTCGTTATGCCGCAGCTGAGCTCGGCGCCTTGAAAATCCGGGTGAACGCGATCAGCGCGGGTCCGGTCAAAACCCTCGCGGCGTCCGCTGTTGGCGACTTCAAGAAGATGCTCGGCCTCTACGAACACTCGTCCCCGCTGCGCGCGAACATCCACGCCGACGACGTCGGTTCCACGGCGGCCTTCCTCGCCAGCGATTACGCGCGCATGACGACCGGCGAGATCCTGCACGTGGACGCGGGTTATCACATCATGGGCGTGACCGGATACCCGGCAGCCGAGAATCGCGTTTAAAATCAAGCCAGGAATTTTCAGAAGCCTTCCCTTGCGATGAAAAGGCTTCGCTCCTGAGGCTGGGACCCGGTTTCCCGGGTTTCTCTCAGGAGCGACATTGCCAACCTCAGTCTTTTTCCTTAAAAATAGAATATCCAACAATCAGCGCGTGAGCACCGAAGCATGAGGACCTCCGCTAGGAATAATCCCTATCGCCTCTTTATAAGCGCCCTGCGCGAACATTGGGTCGCTTATGCCGTCGGCATGCTGGCGATGCTGATCACGAGCCTTTCGGAAGTGCTCCTCCCGAAATTCATCCAATGGTCGGTGGAAGTCGCGACACGGAAGAACGATATCCCGGCGTTTTTCCAGAACGCGGATAAACACGCCGCGCTCGACAGGCTCGTCCTCTTCTTCCTCCTCAGCCTGACATTGGGCTGGCTCGGCCGCGTGCTGTGGCGCCAGATACTCGCTCGCCAAAGCCACTTCGCTGGCCATCGCATCAAGAGCCGCATCTGGAACACCCTCAAGGACCAGCCGCAGACCTTGCTCGACCAGTATTCGCTCGGCGACCTGATGAACCGCGCGACGGCGGATTGGAACCGCGTGCGGGCCATCCACGGCTTCACGATCGTGATGACCTTCGACCTGATCTTCTTCACCCTGCTCGCGACCGTCTCGATGCTGATGATCCACGCGCCGACCGCGCTCCTGTGCCTCGCGGCGCTGCCGTTCCTGCCGAAACCCATCATCCGGATCTCGAAGGAGGAGTATCGCCTCCACGATTTCGCGCAGCAGCAACTCTCGCTGCTCTCCGACCTCATCTCGCAGGCCGTGAGCACGATCCGCCTGCAACGCTCGACCGCGAGCGAAGGCATCTGGAACGTGCGGCTCAAAGCCTACGCCGAGGAATATGCGAAACGTCAGCTCGAAGTGCTCAAGGTGGGCTGGAAGATCTTCATCCTCGGCGCCGCCCCGACCCTGTTCGCCTATCTCGTGCTCTACACCTACGGCATCTATCAGATCAAAGCGGGCCACCTGAGCATCGGCGCGTTCCTCGCGATGCAGTCCTACGTACTGCTCCTGCAAGGCCCGCTCTTCGAACTCGGCAGCAACATCTCCGAATGGCAAACCGGCTTCGCCAGCTACCGGCGCATCAGCGAGATCTACGACCTCGAGCGGCCCGAGGAATATTCTCCGCCGCTGATCCCGCATCCCGGGGCGCCCGCTATCGTCACGCGCCGTCTGAGCCTGCATTTCCAGCCTGAGCGCGCCGTGCTCGACAGGATAGACCTCAGCATTCAAAACGGCGAGATCATCGGCTTCATGGGACCGATCGGCAGCGGCAAGTCGATGCTCGTGAACAGCGTCGCGGGACTCGTCGAGAGCTTCGAAGGCGAGATCTGGATCGCCGGCCATCCTCTCGATGCGGCCAGCCGCGAGTGGATGACGTCGATGATCACGATGGTGCCGCAAAAGCCCTTCCTCTTCGCCGGCAGCATTCGCCACAATCTCGCGCCGGCCGGCACCGAGACGAATGCGGACGAAGAACTCATCGCCGTGCTGCAGGCCGTCGAGCTTTGGTCGGACGTCTCGCAGTTTCCGGAAGCCTTGGAGAGCTGGGTCGGAGAATGGGGCATCAATCTCTCCGGCGGACAAAAACAGCGGCTTTCCCTGGCCCGCGCGCTTCTCAAGCCTTCGTCCATCCTCATACTCGACGACTGCCTCAGCGCGGTCGATTCGGTGACCGAGGCCCGCATCCTCAACAATCTCGCGCCCTATCTCCAGCGCCGCACCGTGCTGTGGACCGCGCATCGCGTCTCGAGCCTGCAGGCCTGCACGCGCATCTATACGATGCACAGCGGCCGCATCCATCTTTATGATAAGCCTTCACCGCCCGAACGCATGGAGGAGACCCATGCAGCACCATGATGTGATCGAATCCCGCGGCGACGTCTCGGCCCTCATCGCGCTCTTCCGTTACGGCCGGGGCCTCTACGCCCGCCTCGCCCTGAGCGTAGGCCTCGTGATGCTGTCGTCGATCTTCCTCATGTTCTCCGCCAAGACCATGGGAACCCTGGCCGAGGCTTTGCAGAAGGATGCCGCGGGCAGCGCGCTGGCTCGCCTGATCGCGATGATCATGCTCTTCGAACTCCTGAACGTCGTCGTCACCTATAAAGGCCGCGTCGGCCTCGCGTCCGTGACCAACGGGGTCGCGCTCGCGATACGCGAAGCCCTGTTCAAGAAACTCGCCCTCCTCCCCGTATCCTACTTCGATCATCAACCCCTCGGCCGCACGATCACCCGCATGACAGCCGACGTGGAAGGGATCGAATCCTTCTTCTCCGGCACGCTCCCGCGCATCCTGAACGCGTCGATCACCATCGTCTCCGTCGTCATCGCGATGCTGCTCACCGATCTGAGGCTCGGCCTCTGGATCGTCGCCTCGAGCCTGCCTTCGGCCCTGCTCACGCTCGTCGTGAAAAGGCCGATCCGCTTCTGGACCCGCGAGTACAAGAAGAAATCGGCGGCGGTCAACGCTCGCCTCGCCGAATACATCAACGGCCTCAGCATCATCCGCATCTTCGGCCTCGAGCGCTGGAGCTACCGCACTTTCAACGAAAGCTCGCGCGAGCTCCTCCACACCGGCTTCTCCATGTTGAATTGGAACTCGTTCATCCGCCCCCTCTCCGCCTTCCTCTGCACGCTGCCGATGGTGGCCATCCTCTGGTGGGGCGGGCACCTGAGCCTCGACGGAGCGATGAGCCTCGGCCTGTTCGTAGCCTTCATCCGTTACGCCGAACGTTATTTCCGGCCGATCATGCAGCTCTCGTTCGAACTCTATCTCGTGCAGGACGCGATCGCCTCCTCCGAACGCGTGCGCAACATGCTCGATGAACGCGAGGAATCGAGCACGCTCGGGCCGAGCGGGCGCTACCGCGCGTCTCTGCGTGGAGAGGTGGAATACCGAAACGTTTTCATGAGTTACGATGGCCAGAAACCAACCTTGAGCGACGTCTCCTTCCACGTCGCCCCCGGCATGAGCGTCGGCTTGGTCGGCAAGACCGGCTCCGGCAAGTCCACGACGCTCCATCTCCTGCCGCAGCTTTATCCTATCCAATCCGGCGACATCGAGATCGATGGCGTGTCGATCAAAGAATGGAACCGCGAAGCGATCCGCAGCCAGATCGGAGTCGTCTCGCAGGACGTCGTGATCTTCTACGGGACCGTTCGCGACAATCTCCTGGCCACGGTTCCCGCTACAGGCCGCATCCACGACGACGGCCTCTGGGACGCCTGCCGCAAGACGGGCCTGAGCCAGGTCCTCGCGAAGCTCCCGCACGGCCTCGACAGCCTGCTCAACGACGGCGGCACGAACCTCAGCATGGGCGAACGCCAGCTCGTGGCCCTCACCCGCATGCTGGTCCGCGACCCCATGGTCCTGCTCCTCGACGAAGCCACGGCGAACGTGGACGAACCGTGCGAAGCCCTGATCCAGAAGGCCATCG
>JASLCY010000353.1 GCA_030151925.1 Oligoflexus sp. | reverse complement strand
GCCGCGCGAAGCCAGCTTTTTCGCCAGCACATAGACCTCTTTGTACTCGGCGGTGTCAGCTTTGATACGGGCTGAACCGAAGATGCTGACCCGATAGAAATCGGACCCTATCTCGGTCACGAGGCCATCGAGGTCGGCGACGATATCATTAAGTTGCTGAATTTTTTTGGATAAGAATTTGCGGTAGCGCTTCTATTAGACCGTCATGATCAAGTCCTCCATAATTAAGTTAGCACTTCTTCCTCACGCCCGCGACTCCTAAACAGCAGATCCCAGCGCCGCACTAAGATTTCGCAGGGAATCAGCAGGATAAAGAGGTAGCCCCACCAGCTCCGGAAGACCCAATAATAGTCAGGAACGAGCTTCTGCTCGGATTTTTCCCCGCCGGTCGTACCGCCGCTGACCTGGGTCAACCACTCCTCCAGTCCGTATCCCCCGGCGCCGCCCTCGAGGAGAGTCGCGCCGCTCAGCGTCGCGAGCTGCTCGAGCCTATGGATCGAGCCTTCCATCTCGGAATCGCGGTAGGATTCCGGAATCACGCCGTAGGAAGACGTCTTCACTTTGCCGAAGGCCGGATGCTGCCCTTCGAGGCTGAACGCGCAGACCGAGCCGCTCGCCATGCGGCTGGAGATGCTGCCGCTCACAAGCCATTGATCGGTCGAGAGCATCTGCCGCGAGATCTTGTTCGCCGGCACGTCGACCCCGCAGAGGTTGTAGCGCCAGCCGTCGCCGTCTTCCAGAAACTTGGCGGCGGCGCCGCGGACCCGGGCCGACCAGAGCGTTTCCTCGCCTTGGGTCGCCAAGCTGAAATCCTGTATCCAGAGCGGCCTTTGCAACTCCTCGCGAAGCAGCCAGGTCATCGCCGAACGCATGAAGGCCTGGTAGTTGTCGCGCGAGTTCTTCGATTCCATCGCCAGGCGCCAGAGGTCGTCGGTGAAGATCCAGATCGCGCGGCCTTTGCCGGGATAAGACGCGGCGGCGAGCAGGCTGGTCTTGCCGTCGTCCCGCTTCGCCATGAGGAGAGGCGTCGAGCTCTCCGAGTTGAGCTCCACCTGATCGAGGCGATGGAGGCCCTGGAACTGCCCGTTGTCGCGCAGCTTCAGGTTCAGCTGGGCCCAGTCGTCGAACACGGTCGCGAGCTGGCGTTTTTCGCGGGTAGGCTCAGCCATCTCGATCGTGAAACGAGTCTTCGCATCGTAAGGGATGGAGCCGATATCGGAATTGAACATAGGATTGCGCGCCGGCGCCTTCGATCCGCCGGTTTTAAAAGGCAGGAGCGAAGCCAGCGGTGACGAGCTCACATCGAGATCGTGCAGGGCGCGGGGGCCGCCGATGAAGAGCAGGCCGCCGCCGTTCAGCACGAAGTCGACGAGATTCTTCTGATAGGTCGGCTCGAGGAATTGGAACAGCGAGAAGTTCTGGATGATCACCGAGCGGAAGTTCGGCAGCTCCTCGTTGAAGAGCCTGTCGACCGGGAAGGGGATGAGGCTCAGCTCGCGTTCGTTGGTGAACTGCGCGTCGGTCGGATCGCGGAGGATGAAGAAGCTGATGAGGTCGTACTTCGGCTCCGACTTCAGGTAACGCCTGACGAAGCGGCCGTCCCAGGAGGGGGAGCCGAGCAGGTGCAGGAGGCCGATCGTGTTGGGCAGGACCTCTATGCTCTTATAAAGCGTGTTGTCCCAGAGCGCGACTTCGCCCGCGATCGGCAGGACCGAGAGCTTCACGAGATGGGTGCCGCGCGCGAGCGGCGGCAGCGGGATGCGCACGACCACGGAGGTTTCCTTGGGGCGGAAGGTCACGTTGAGCGAGGCGAGGTTCTTGTCGAGCACGCTCGCCTGCACCTGGACCGTCAGCTCTTCGTCGATATGCGACGAACGGCGGAAGACCGTCGCCTCCATCTCGATCATCTTCTGGTCGAAACCGAAGTCGGGGCCCGAGGTCATCTCGATCCAGAGGTTCTCCTGCTCCTTATGATCCGCGGGGATGATAAGGCCGATCGATTTATTATTCTGCCGGCCCGCTCCCTTGAGCTGCGCGGCCCATTGCGCGCTCGGCTGCGAATCGCCGCCGTCCGAATACACGATCCACGGCTCGCCGTGCGTGAGGGGCATCCAGGCGCTGACGCCCTGCGCGAGCGGGGTATAACCCTTCTCGACGTCGGGGCTGAGCTCGGAGAGGAGAGTGTGCTGAACGCGGCAACCGAATTTACGGCAGAGGCTCTCGAGCTTTTCGAGCGTCGCCTGCCGCGCGGCCCTCGGCATGCTCGCCGAATCGTCTTCCAGGTAATGGACGGTGCGCAGGCTGAGGCTGTTGGTGACGACGGTCTTATCGAGCTTCGGTTCGATCGCGAGGATGAGCGGCACGACCCAGCCCAGGCGCAGGAGGCTGGCGAGGAGACCGCGTTTGAGGCCGTATTTCCGGCACCAGAGGATGCTCAGGATCACCAGGCCCAAAGCCAGCGCGATAAGGATCTCTTCGAATTCTTGCACTAACGTAACCTCTTCAGGATCTCGGGCAGGTGCACCTGATCCTTTTTATAGTCGGTGGTCAGCACGACCATCATGAGATTGATGAAGATCTTGCCCGCCTGCTCGGTGGAGACGTTCCCGAAGCAGCCGCTGCCCTTCGGGCTCGTCACCGCATCGAGGAAGTCGCCGGGAATAAGCAGGATGGCGAGCCTTTGGTCGAACTGGAAGCCTTCCCAGCCGAGCTCGCCGCACTGCGGGAGCGAAGCGAGCAGGTGGAAGCTGCGCATCAACTCGTGATCGGGGGGGATGGGTTTCCATTGCCCCAGCGGGATCGCGTCGGCGAGCTTTTGTTTGAACTCGCCGCTCTTGAAATTCTCGACGATGAGGAAACCGCCGCGTTCGAGCCAACCGACGAGCTCGGCGCGTTCGGTCGCGGAGAGGTTATCGAGGAGGCGGGGATCCGCGACCCAGAGCCACGGTTCGCCGAGGGTCGCGGCGTTGAACTGCGTATTCATCCTGGGATTGTCGAGCAGCTCGATGCTGGTCCGCCCGGCGACCTCGCGCCTGATGCCGGAGAGGTTCGGGGCCTTGCCGTAACCGTAGAGGTTCATCTGCACCTGGGCCTGGGCCGGCTTCGCCAGCAGTCCCGCCCCGGCGAGCAGCAGCAGGACGAACCAGCGCTGGACCCATTTCTGCGAGCTGAAGATACGCGCGAGGGCCTGGCCGGCGATCTCGAGCCAGAAAGCGCCCGCCACCAGCCAGAGGCAGATCATGATCCAGGGCCGCGCGTCCTTTTCCCGGTTGGCGAAGGAATTCTGCCTCACCATGCCGCGATCGCCGAAACTCAGCTTCGGCGGCATGCGGTTATCCGGCAGCATCTGCAGGCTGCTCTCGAGGAACGGCACGTTGCTGAGCTCGAGATTGTCGGCCTCGCGCTCGCTCGTGATATCCTCGATCCGCGGCCAGCGGCCGA
>JASLCY010000346.1 GCA_030151925.1 Oligoflexus sp. | reverse complement strand
ATGCTCGTCGCGATCGCGCCGTGGCGTATGCCGAAGCCCTGCACGAGGCCGACGCCGATGCGATTGGTGCGGTGGTGGCGTTCGAGCACCGAGATCTTCAGGATGTCGCGCGCGAGGTCCTCCCGGACCGCGCCGCCCTCGGTCCTGATTTCCAGGATCTCCGGTTTGGTGAGGATCTGGTGCGGGATCACGCCGATGACGCGGCCCTTGGTCGCCGCGCTCTTCGCGGCCACACGAAAACTCGCGGGCGTCGGGCGATCGAGGTTGAGGTTGCGGCCCTGGCCCGGTTTATCGAGCGCGGGCGCCTTGTAGGCGACGAGTTGCGCCGGGTCGACCTTGAGGCCGCGTTTGAAGACCGATACGACTTCGAAGCCCTGGTTCCACTTGCTCTTCTTCGGGCGCACGAGGTTGAAGTCGGCGAGATAGGAAGGGGCGAGGGCGCCGCGATCCTCAAGGCCGTAGATCTTCGCCGCGCCGTAGCTCGCCGCGCGGAAGACGTTCTCCGGGGCGAGGCCTTTTTTCAGCGCGAGATCGACGATGCAACTGATGTGGCCCGCTTCCTCGATGTCGAGCGGATTCCTGTCGTCGCTGCAGAAGGCGATGTTCGAGGAGGTGTAGGCGTTGAGGAGCGGCAGGAGCTGATCGGCGTCCTTCGCGCAGGAACCTTCGCGAATGAGCGTGTGGATGCCCTTCGCCATCTTCTCCTTGGCTTCCGCCGCCGTCGTCGATTCGTGGCAGCTGCAGATGCCGGCGGCCGCATAGGCGTTCAAATCCTTGCCGGTGAGGCCGGGGCAATGGCCGTCGAGGCGAAGGTCCTGGTAATCGAGGATCTTCGTCAGGACGTCCTGATCGAGATTGAGGAGGCCGGGAAAATTCATCATCTCGGCGAGCCCGAGGACGCGCGGATGATCATGGAACGGACGGATATCGGCCGCGTGCAGCTCCGCGCCCGGGCTTTCGAGCTCGAACTCCGAGCCGGTGCTCGGCACGCAGCTCGGCACCATGAGGAGGACGTCGAGCTGCAGCCCCTCTGAGGCTTCGAGCGCCCATTCGATGCCGCGCTGGCCTTTGACGTTGGCGATCTCATGCGGGTCCCAGAGCACGGTGGTCGTGCCGGTCGGCAGCACGGCTTCCTGGAAACGCGCGGGCGTCATGAGGCTGCTTTCGATGTGCACGTGCGCATCGATGAAACCGGGGACCACGAAGAGGCCCGTGCCGTCTTCATAGGCCTTGGCCTGATAACCCTGGCCGATCGCGACGATGCGGCCCTCGGCGATCACGAGGTCGCTGAGGAGGAAATCGCCGGAGAAGACGTCCAGTATATGCGTGTTGCGAATGATGAGGTCGGCAGGCGTGGTGCCGCGCGCGAAGGAAATGGCTCTCTTGAGGGCGTCGGCGTCGGGGTAGCGTTTTTTATCTAACATGGAATCTCTGGCTCTCTACGATTGCGGCCACCACTTCTTCCGTATATTGGCCGGATCGTTGTTGTAATGCGTAATCTTCAGCGGGCCCTCGTAGCTGATCAGGGCGGAGAGCTCCGGATCATGGAGGACGTCGCTGACTTTATAAACCTGGTCGTCGATCACCATGGTGGAAGCCATGAGACGCACGCCGTGACTGTAGTCCGCGTACCAGCTCCCGTGCACCGTGGTGAGGGGCTGGATGGCCGTCCCCGACCTGAGGTGCCAACCGTAGATCGCAACCCGATTGGCTTTGCGTGTTAAGGCATTGCTAATCACGATATCTTTCTTATGCCCAGCGACCAGGCCCTGCGGCGGCTGGTTATGCAGACTCGCTTGAATAACTGAGTTGTGCCGTACCAGTTCGTGGACGGAGACCATCTGGGGGCCGGGTTTAAACGGCTGAGGGTCTAGTTTTACACTGGCTGCGTGGTAAATGGCATCGACAATTTTCACGGTGGGCAAAAGAAGGCCATACTGATCGGCTATAGTCTGGGCGCTCAGGGGCGTCATAGGAGTGCGGAGGAAGTCGTTGTTAGAACCGACGGAGAGATAATCGGGCAGGACCCACAGCACCACTTCGGCCTTACGCCCGGACCGGGTCTGCGACACGAAGTGAACCCGCGTAAATTCGCGCATGTACTCAGGGATATTTCCCTGTCGATATTGATCGATGATAAACTGTTCACGAGTGCTTTCATCGGCACCCTGTAACTTTTGACCAAAAGCCGAACCCGAAAGAGCCGTCGGTGACCGCGGTGGCACATGCAAGACAGGCGGTTCGATGGTTACAGGTTGGGTCGCACAGCCCGTCACGAAGACTAGAGCAAGGATCAAAAGTCGGGTGAGAACGGCCATCCGCTTGGACTCCTTCAATGGAACAGAGACTATTACGAATAAAACTTAAGCAAGCCATGAAAATGGCGATATTTTCATCAATTCATCACCAACGGGAAAAGCGGACATTTTATGCGCGATATCGCCAAGATTCGACACCGGCTGGAGATACGAGTCAAGTTCAGCCTCGCTGGGGTTGCTTTATCTTTGTTCACGACGGCAGCTCCTGCCCAGGATGTCCAACCGGAAGAGATGATCTGTCGTGACCTAGGCGATATCTTCTGCTCGCTCGATGAGTTCTCGGAATCCCTGACGCCGCCGCCGGCGAAGGTCGCGCCCGTGCCGACCGAAAAACAGAAGTCGCGCCTGGAGCGCAGCGTGATCGACCTGCAGCAGAATCGGACGGAGGCGTCGCTCGATCTCGGAGGGCAGGGCGGCTTGCCGAAAGAGGTCAAGCTCATCAACCTCAATCCCGACGTCAACGCTTGGCATCTTCTGAAATTAGTATGGAATCCTCAGCGTATCGAGTGGTTTCACCTCGAAAACGGCCTGGGAAAAGACCTTCGTGTTGAGCTTGCCTCCGATTATCATAACGGAATCGTGCTCACGAAAGCCAATGGAGAAATCATCCAGTGCGATCTTTGGGGCGCCGGCCCGCGTTCGGCGATCTACGGAGCGCGAGCTTCGAATCAGCCTTATGCCAAGCTCTGCGGCACGGACCTCTATCTTCGCAATAAAATCGACGGCTTCAAGACCACCAAGGAATGGGTGGTCGAATTCCTCCGGGCGAACGTCGCGGGCGGCGAGGCCATCACGACTTTGGTGAAGGAAACGGTCTATAAGGACAGCTTCCTCATCAAATCCGACGGCAGCATCGGCAAGGGCCATGCGAACGTCGACCTTCCGGATGCGCCAGAACCCGCGAAGATCAGCCCGAAATTCCGTGGCGAGGAGATTGCGACCAAAGAGCTCGGCCTGCCGATAGAAGGCTCCGCGCATCCCGATTCGCTCGAAGCGGGGCGCTGGTACCGGGCCGCGGGGCAGAACGGCGTCTTCGTCAGCGCGATCGAACCGCGCGCGATCGATGAGAGCGTCCTGAACTCCAACAAGGATTACGTGCGCGGCCTCGATTCGGTTGAGATGGGCGCGGCCGCTTATCTCGTCGCCTTCGATACGGGTTACTTCGATCTGAGTTTCGCGGTGGGAACGGATCACCCGGCGGTGAACTGGTCGGATCGCGTCCTGCCCGAGGTCAAGGATCCGGCGCTCAAAGGCCCGGACGGCTTCCAGACCATCGCGCCTTTGACTCCTACCGGCTTGATTCCGCCTTATCTCGCGGATAAGGTCCCGGGCGTCTTCACCGGCGGTTTCAAACGCGACCACGGCGCCTACCATTGTGGTGAGCTCGCCAAGCAAAATCGCGGCTCGCATTATGGTTTCGTTGAGAACGGCGTCGTGCTGAGCGAACTGCAACCCGGGCTTTCCACGCTCGTCGTGTATAAGGATGGGCAGATCGACTTCAAGACCTGGCAGCCGGGCGATAACGAGTTTATCAGCCGCGTGCGGTTCGCTCGCCAGAACGGGATGCCCATCATCGACTACGATCCCGTGCAGCAGAAGGGTGTGCCGGGACGTTACGTCAGCAACTGGACGCTCGGAAACTGGTCGGGTTCGCAGGATAAGAAATTCCGCACGCTGCGCGCCGGCATCTGCCAGCAGAATCGCGGCTCCCGTAAATTCCTGATCTACGGTTATTTCTCGAGCATGACGCCGACGGCGATGGCGAGCCTATTCCAATCCTATGGTTGCAACTACGCGATGCACCTCGACATGAACGCGCTTGAGCACACCTACATGGTGCTTTATCCGCAGACCAAAAACGGCGCGGAACGTATACCGCAACATCTCGTTCGTGGCATGAAAGTGTTGGATGAGCGCTTCAAAGGCAATGTGCCGCGTTATCTCGGTTATCCGGATAACCGAGACTTCTTCTACTTCACGCGGAAGCCGGTTACGGCCAATCCCTAAGGCCTGAGGATGATAGTCAACAAGCGCCTGCGCCCCTATGGGCCAGGCGTTTTGTCATTCAGAATGCTTTTCCCTTAGCTATCAAACTGTGCTAGGGTAGGCCCCTTAGTCACTCGAGGACTTTATTAAGGAAGTACTATGAACGCAGCACAGAACTCCGTTGTATTGATGGACTACACAGTCAAGGACGACGAGGGCAACGTCATCGATTCGTCTACAGGCAACGAGCCTCTCGCCTTTATCGTCGGTCAAGGCAACATCATTCCTGGCCTCGAGCGCGAATTCCTCGGCAAGAAAAAAGGCGACGCTTTCTCGGTTCGCATAAAACCGGAAGACGCTTACGGCGAGAAGGACGATAGCCTCGTGGAAGTCGTTCCGCGTTCGCAATTCGGCGGCGTGAAGAACCTCCAGGTCGGTATGCAGCTCCAAGCGCAGACGGATGACGACGTCATGGTCGTGACTGTCGTTAAACTCACGGATGCAGAAGTCACCGTTGATGCCAACCATCCGCTCGCCGGCAAATCTCTGAACTTCGACGTTAAAGTCGTCGATGTACGGGCTGCTACAGCAGAAGAACTGGCTCATGGCCACGTTCATGGCGTTGGTGGACATCATCACTAAGAGCCAATGGCTTTTTCGACAAAGGCCTCGCTGCGTTGCGAGGCCTTTTTTTGCGCCTATTCATCGTATGTCATTTTATTTTTACTAAATATTAGGCAGAGCGTTTAAATCCATTGTTAGCTTAGCTATTCGGAACTATTCTGCTATCCATATAAGATCCAGTTAACAAAAGTTATGGATGGGGGCAGCCAGAGGATGTCGCGGAGGATATTACTCGCCGAGGATTCGGATGTGATGGTCTATCTGATTACGCATATCCTAACGAGGCAAGGCTACGAGGTCCTTTGCGCGCCGAACGGGCAGAAGGCCATCGACCTCTGGGAGCAGAGCTCCATCGATCTCATCGTCATGGACATCCAGATGCCGGTGATG
>JASLCY010000340.1 GCA_030151925.1 Oligoflexus sp. | reverse complement strand
AGCTCCGCCTCGCGCGCGAGTTTCGCCTCCGGGACCGCGGTCATGCCGATCACGGCCGGCCGCATGGTCTCACGGTAGAAATTCGATTCCGCGCGGGTTGAGAAGGCCGGGCCTTCCATGCATACATAGGCTCCCCCGAAGTGCACGCGATCGGTCACCGAGCGCGCGGCCCGGTGAATCCAGGTCGAGAAATCCGCATCGAACGGATCGGCGAATTCGAAGTGGCCGACGATGCCCTCACCGAAGAAGGTGTCGGCGCGTTTGCCTTTGGTGCGATCGAAGATCTGGTCGGGGATCACCATATCGCCCGGGCGAATATGCTCTTTCATGATGCCGACGGCGCTGACCGCGAGGACGTGGGTTACGCCCAGGGCTTTCAAGGCGTAGATGTTCGCGCGGTAATTCACCTCGGAAGGCATATAACGATGGCCCTTGCCGTGACGCGGCAGGAAATAAACCGTCTTCCCGTGCAGTTTGCCTTCGATCACCTTATCGCTGGGATCGCCGAAAGGCGTCTCGATCTTGTGTTCCTGCACGAGCTCCACGCCCGGCATCTGATAGATGCCGGAACCGCCTATGATGCCGAGTTTTACGGGTAGCGTGACGCCCATCTCATTTCCTTTGGTTAAACTTGTTCAAGAGGTCGTCCATCGTAAACTTCTGCCCGGCTTTGGGGGCCGCGGACGAAGACGACGAGGAGCTGGCCGCCGCGCGGTTGCCTTGCTGGTCCTGACGAGGCTTCAGCGGGCCGCGCGGGCTGTTCTGCGACATCACCGGACGGCTGCTGGCGCCCTCGCGTTGGGTTTGCGCCTGCTGCTGCTGCTGTTGCGGCTTGCCGCCTTCGAGGCGACGGCTGAGACCGATGCGGCGACGTTGGACGTCGACTTCGATCACGCGCACCTCTACGACTTCGCCGACCGATACGACTTTCGCCGGATCGTCGACGAAACGATCGGCGAGCTCGCTGATGTGCACGAGGCCGTCCTGGTGGACGCCGATGTCCACGAACGCGCCGAAGTTCGTCACGTTGGTCACGGTACCGGGGAGGATCATGCCGACCTTCAGGTCTTCGATCTCCGCGACGTCGTCGGAATACATGAGGCGCGCGCCGTCTTCACGAGGGTCGCGGCCCGGCTTGATCAATTCCGCCGCGATATCGCGGAGCGTCGGCATGCCGATCTTCTCGGTGACGTAACGCTCGAGCGGAATCGCCTCGACGATCGCCTTGTTGCCGATGATCTCCTTGATATCCTTGCTTTGGTCCTTGGCGATCTGCTCGAGGGTCTCGTAGGTCTCGGGGTGGACCGCCGAGTTATCGAGCGGGTTGGCCGATTCCGGCACGCGGAGGAAGCCCGCCGCCTGCTGGAAGACTTTCGGGCCGAGGCCCGTGACCGAGGTCAGATCCTTGCGGCTATGGAATTTGCCGTCGCGATCGCGCTTCGCCACGATGTTCTTCGCCAGCGTGCCGCCGATGCCCGAAACGTAGCTCAGGAGCTTATAGGAAGCGGTGTTGATGTTCACGCCCACGCGGTTCACGCAGCTCTCGACCACTTCCTCGAGGCTGGTCTTGAGTTTGGTGACGTTCACGTCGTGCTGGTACTGGCCGACGCCGATCGAACGGGGATCGATCTTCACGAGCTCCGCGAGCGGATCCTGGAGACGGCGCGCGATGCTCACGGCCGAGCGGATCGTCGGATCGAGGTCCGGGAATTCCTCGCGGGCGATATCCATGGTCGAATAGACCGAAGCGCCGGCTTCGTTGACGACGAGGCGCTTGATGTCCTTGAGGTCGTGCTCCTTCAGGACGGCCGCGATGATGCGCATGATCTCGCGGCTGCCGGTGCCGTTGCCCACGGCTATGTACTTCACGTTGTGATCGCGGAGCATCTTGAAGATCTCGTTTTTCGCGATCGTCGTCTTGTTGGTCTCGCGGTCGCCGAGATCGGTCATGAGCGTCGTGTTATAGAGGAGTTTGCCGGTCTCGTTGATCACCGCGAACTTGCAGCCGGTCCGGAGGCCCGGATCGACGCCCAGCACCACGTGGTTGGGAATGGGCGGCAGGAGGAGGAGGTTCTCGAGGTTCTCCGAGAACACGCGGATCGCCTCGGTCTCGGCCGTTTGTTTGAGTTGGAGGCGAAGCTCGGTCTCGATCGAAGGGCTGAGGAGGCGGCGATAGGCGTCTTCGATCGTCTGGCTGAGCCAGTCGCGGACCTCGGCCGTCATCGTGCGGCCGACCGTCGCGAGGCTCTTCAGCTCGCTCACGATCTTCTCCGCATCGACTTCGATCGTCACGCGCAGGACTTTCTCGGCCTCGCCGCGACGGATGGCCATCACGCGGTGCGAGGCCGCGCGGCTGATCGGCTCGCGGAAGTCGAAGTAGTTCTGGTATTTCGAAGGATCGGTCTTCTTCGATTTCTTCTCGCTCTTGTTATCGGCCTCGTCGCCGGAGAGGGCCTCGCCCCCTTCCGATTTCTTCGAGACGAGCACGCCGCTGTCCTGCGAGATCTGGCGAACGAGCGCCCGAAGCTCCGCGGTCTCGGCGATGCGCTCCGCATAGATGTCGGCGGCGCCGGCCAGGGCCGCTTTCTCGTCGGCGACCTTGAGGGCCGGGTCGATCGAGGCGTCCGCCGCGTTGACGAACGGCTTCGCCGCGGCCACGAGATCGTGGAGGGCGCCCGCTTCCGCCAGGATCTTGTCGAGCAGGGGCTCGAGGCCTTTTTCCTTGGCGATCTGCGCGCGCGTGCGGCGCTTGGGTTTATACGGAAGATAGAGGTCCTCGAGCTCCTGCTTGGTCTCCGCCTTCTCGAACTTGGCCTTGAGCGAAGGATAGAGGGCCATGAGCTCGGGGCTCTTCTTGCAGTGCTCCTCGACGACCTTGAGGTACTTGACCTTGTTGGTCTCGAGCTCGGTCAGGTAAAGGTAGCGGTCTCTAATGTCGCGCAGTTGGACTTCGTCGATGCTGCCCGTCATCTCTTTTCGATAACGCGCCACGAAAGGAATCGTGCACTCCTCGTCAAACATGAGCTTGACCGAGTTGTTCACCTGGAATTCCTTCAGACCGAGTTCCGTCGCTATTTTCGCTACCAGATTCATCATAGAGACCGCTCCCACTTTGAGACGATTAAAGAAGTTCGCTCGATGCGAAGAAGAAGTTCACTTCGCGTTTAGCAGACTCAGCCGAATCCGAGCCGTGCACGGTGTTCTCGCCGATCGACTTGGCGAAGAGCTTACGAACGGTACCTTCCGCGGCGTTCGCTGGATTCGTAGCGCCCATGATATCACGGTTTTTCTGAATCGCGTTCTCGCCGTGAAGAGCCATCACGATGACAGGGCTGCGAGTCATGAAATCAACGAGCTCACCGAAGAAACCGCGCTCACGGTGTTCGCCGTAGAATTCGCCTGCGACTTTCTTCGAGAGGTGGATTTTCTTGATGCCGGCTACGGTGAGGCCTTTTTCTTCGAAGAGGGCGATGATCTTGCCCGCAAGGTTGCGCTCAACGCCGTCCGGCTTGATGATCGACAGGGTGTATTCTTTAGCCACAGTGAGTTCCTCCAGTGATAGATTTTTTGTTTTTGCCGTGGCCGGAAAAAACAGTGCTAAATCATACTGGAATGGCCAGGTTTTGCAACCAGAGGTCCAATTAAATGAAGGCTGAGGGGTGAAAGGCGGGAGAGGTGGGTTTCGCTGGCATGGGCACAAGCGCATCTAGCGGACCCAGAGAGCGGGTCCGCGAGGAGGAAAGGGCAGTCAGGGTCAAGGACCCGGACTTAATAGCACATGAGGCGGCCTTCGACTTTTACGACGCGTGAACCGCCAGTTTTGTAGCACTTATTGATGGCGCGTTTGTATTCGCGTTCTTCTTCGGCGTTGACGGGTGATGAGCCGCCGTCATTGCCTTTTGTGGCTCCGCTGCCGCCGCCGCTGGCACAGCCAGTCAGGG
>JASLCY010000318.1 GCA_030151925.1 Oligoflexus sp. | reverse complement strand
CTTGTGCTCAAGCAAACATAAAAATCTGCCGATAGAAGGTGACCGGGAGCTCTTTGCTCAGCCACAGGAGTGAGTGCCGATGATACGCGCCGATTCCCTTCTCATCACCGTCTGCGTTGCCGCGAGTCTTGCCGCGCTCTCCGGCTGCGAGCGTTACCAGGCCTTCAAAGGCAGCTTCTCGCAGGCGACGGGCCAGGGCCAAAGCTCGGGCAACTCCACCAGCAACGGCACGGTCAGCAACGCCGTAACCTCCGACGTCTCGAACGAGATCCAGCTCGTCGATACCAAATTCTCGGGCCAGGAAGCCAAACTAGAGGCTCTCGTGAAATTCTCCGGCATGACCAGCCCGCGCCTCAAGCTCGGGACCGACGCCAAATTCAAGGTCGAAGACCTGCCGGCGGGCAAAGCCGACCAGCTCGTCGTCGAGCTCTACGAAGGCGATAAGCTGCGCTTCGTCGCCAAGCAGAACAACGTGCAGTTCGAGAAGACCAAGTCGTCTTCGGTGAAGATCGAGGACTGCAATATCCTGAAGGCGCCCTGGGACGGCGCGAGCAACGACGGGAACTGCAACTGGGACATCACCGAGGTTAAATAAGGGCTCAAACCGTGAAGATCAAACTCATAGCGACATCATCTTTGGTTTTGGGCCTGCTCAGCTGCGCGGACGGCGGCACCACGCGTTCGACGCGCGGCTCCAAGTCTCTGCAGGCGGTGCTGGCCCGCGGCGCGGGAGCCGTCAGGTCCGATTCGATCCGGGTCGGCCAGGAGCAGAACCTCGCCGGCAGCAGCAACGGCCTGGCCCTGGTGAAGGTGGATGACGTCTCGGGCGTCTGGTCTTACGCGAGCTTCGATACCCGCACGAGCGAGGCGATCCCGGCCGACAAGGACTTGATCCAGGTCAGCCGCGATCTGGTCGCGCGTTACGCCGCCGACCTCGGTTTTTCGGCCAGCGAGATCCTCGATTCCGAGAAGAGCCTGTCCAAGCCTTATCCCAACACGGTCATGGTGCGCTTCGGCCGCCAGGTGAACGGCATCCCGGTCGCGGGCGCCTATATCAACCTCTTTTTCGCGGTCCAGCCCGACGGCTCCTACCGCCTGAACGAGATCAAGAACCAGAGCTTCGGTCCCATCCCCGATCTCAAGAATAACGACAAGGAACCTTCGGCGCGCGATCTCGCCGACGTCGCCGGCCTGCCTTTGAACGTCCTCGGCCGCAAGACCGTCATCAAACCGAAGCTCGGCATCGACGGCCGCTACGAGTTCGCGATCGCCAGCGAATTCCTGGCTGAAAGCGCGGACGACGGCGAGAAGTTCACCCTGACCGTCGATCACTCGTCGAAGAACCTGCTCGAGGGTTATTCGCACCAGGCGAGCGACGTCACGACGCTCAACGCGGAATCCTACCAGCGCAGCTACGTGCTGAAGGACAACATCATCCGTCCGCTGGTGAACGCGACCGTCGTCGCCGATAACCAGAAGCTCAGCACCGACGACAAGGGCCAGGTGAACGCGAGCGGCAACCTCAGCATCCAGCTCGGCGGCGCCAAATCCATCGCGAACATCATCGACAATGCGGTCTCGAGCCGCAACCTCGCCGGTTTCAACGTCAACCTCGGCACGGCGAAGACCGCGACCATCAAACTCACGGACGTCGATCCCGCCAGCCTGAACGCTTATTTTGCCGTGCAATCCGTAGCGGGCTTCGTCTCGAAGTACGTGACGGCGCAAGAGTTCGGCGTGCTCCAGCAGGGCATAGGCGTGAACGTCAACCTGCCGAAGACCTGCAACGCCTATTATGATGGCGCGACCCTGAACTTCTTCAAACAAGGCGACGGCTGCGCGAACACCGCGCTCATCAGCGACGTCATCTATCACGAGTTCGGCCATGCGGTCGACGACTGGCTCGGTCCCCACAGCCTCTCGAACGGCTCGGACACGGGCATCACCGACTCTTCGTATTCGGAAGGCATAGGCGACTCGCTCGCGATGCTGATGACCCATTCGCCCGACCTCGGCCCCGGTTTCGAGCTGAACTCGATGACGCCGACCCGCTCGGGCAACAACACCAAGAAGCACCCGCCGAAAAACGCCGCCGATGCCGAGGTCCACACGGCCGGCATGATCTTCTCGGGCGCGATGTGGGAAACGACCCGCGCCCTCGTGGGTTTGCTCGGCGAGAGCAAGGGCTTCGAGAAGGCGACCGAGATGTTCATCGCTCACCTGAAGACGAGCGATGCCTATCTGGATGCTTATGAAGCCATGCTGCGGGCCGACGACGACGATAACAACAGCGCGACGCAGGCTCCGCATTACTGCCTGATCACGCGCGCCTTCGCGAATCACAACATCACGGGCGGCGTGACGGTCAAGGATGATTGCGTGGATGCGGACACGAGTCTGAAGGTACGGGTCGATAATGATGATGACGCGGGCAAACTCACCGTACTCGCTTCCGCCTACGGAGCGAATAAGATCATGGCTTGTCCCGGCAAAGTTACCAGCTGCCAGTCGAATGCGATGGGCTACGCGGAGTTTACAAGCGTGACTGCAGACGATGTGAAGTTCGCGATGGGTGACCGGAAATATTATTCCGCCAAAGCGTCGCTCGACGTGAAGGCGAACCCTATTTATACCCTTTTGTCAGTCGATGCTGCGGGTAACACCGTAGGACTTAAAACACTGAATTTTGCGCCGCATAGCGCCGCGCAGAGTAGCACGACTTCGCAGCAGAACTCTTCCGGCGCAAGCAGCGTCAACAAGTAAGCCGCAAACAATTTCATAAGCCCTGGTTTCCGCTCATGAATTCGAGTTTAGCGCAGCTAAACGCGGCATGGGCGGAATTGTATTTATGTGAAAAAGGGCTTTTAATCTTGACCTCTTGCGCCGAGGCGTAGAACATTGAGGCGACAGATTTTGGGATTTTGAGCTGACAAGTGATCCGGATCCTAGGTCTGTGTTGCAAGTCTCGCCTTACAAAGGCTTTGGAGGGTTTTATGAGCCTCGGTTCGAATGCTCGTGGCGTACAGTCTATGATTCCTGATTATGTGAAAAACGAAAAACTTCGTGCTTGGGTCGAAGAGGTGGCGACGCTCACCGAACCAGCCGCTATCCATTTCTGCGACGGTTCCCAAGAAGAATACGATAAGCTTTGCAAACTCATGGTCGACGCGGGGACGTTCATTCCTCTGAATCCGACCAAACGCCCGGGCAGCTTCCTGGCCCGTTCCGACGCCAGCGACGTCGCTCGCGTCGAAGACCGGACCTTCATCTGCAGCCAACGCAAATCCGATGCCGGCCCCACCAACAACTGGGTGCCGCCGACCGATATGAAAGCGACCCTCCTCAAGCTGTTCAAAGGCTCGATGCGCGGTCGTACGATGTACGTCATCCCCTTCAGCATGGGACCTCTCGGCTCTCCTATCTCGCACATCGGCGTCGAGATCTCGGACTCGCCTTACGTCGCGGTCAACATGCGCATCATGACCCGCATGGGCCGCAAGGCTCTCGACGTGCTCGGCGATCACGGTGAGTTCGTGCCCTGCCTCCACTCGGTCGGCGCGCCTCTGGCTCCGGGAGAGAAAGACGTGCCCTGGCCGTGCAACCGCGAGACCAAATACATCGTGCACTTCCCTGAAGAGCGCAGCATCTGGTCCTACGGCAGCGGCTACGGCGGCAACGCGCTGCTCGGCAAGAAATGTTTCGCCCTCCGCATCGCTTCGGTCCAGGGCCGCGATGAGGGCTGGCTCGCGGAGCACATGCTCATCCTCGGCGTGGAATCGCCCCAAGGCGAGAAAACCTACGTAACGGCCGCGTTCCCCAGCGCGTGCGGTAAAACCAACTTCGCGATGCTGGTGCCTCCAGCCGGCTTCGAAGGCTGGAAGATCACGACGATCGGCGACGACATCGCCTGGATCAAGCCGGGCGACGACGGTCGCCTCTACGCGATCAACCCCGAAGCGGGTTTCTTCGGCGTCGCGCCGGGAACCTCCGCAAGCTCGAACCCCAACGCGATCGCCACCGTCGCGAAGAACACGATCTTCACGAACGTCGCTCTCCTTCCGGACGGCGACGTCTGGTGGGAAGGCCTGACCGCGACGCCTCCGGAAAAAGCGATCGACTGGGAAGGCAACGAATGGACGCCGGCCTCCGGTAAAAAAGCCGCGCATCCGAACTCTCGTTTCACGGCTCCGGCCAGCCAGTGCCCTTCGATCGACGCGAACTGGGACAACCCCAAAGGCGTGCCGGTCAGCGCGATTATCTTCGGCGGCCGCCGTGCTTCGACCGTGCCGCTCGTCTATCAGGCGTTCAACTGGAACTTCGGCGTTTACATGGCCGCGACGATCGGTTCGGAGATGACGGCCGCGGCTTTCGGCAAGCTCGGTGAAGTGCGCCGCGATCCTTTCGCGATGCTGCCCTTCGTCGGCTACCACATGGCCGATTACTTCAACCACTGGCTCGAGATGGGCCGCAAGATCACGCAGCCGCCTCGCATGTTCTGCGTGAACTGGTTCCGCAAGGACGAGCAGGGCAACTTCATGTGGCCCGGCTTCGGCGAGAATATGCGTGTCCTCAAGTGGGTCGTCGATCGCGTCCAGGGCCGCGCTTACGGCGAAGAAAGCCCGTTGGGCTACATGCCGCGCTACCAGGACCTCGAGTGGAAGGGTTCGAGCTTCAAGGCCGCCCAATTCCAGCAGCTCCAGGCGATCGATCGCGAGACCTGGAAGCAGGAAGTCCTTTCGCACGAAGAGCTCTTCGAGAAGCTCTTCGACAAGCTGCCGCGCGAGTTCAGCTCGATGCGCCAGCTCCTTCTTTCGGCTCTCTGGCGTTCGCCCGAGAAATGGAAGATGGAAATCCCTCTGTAATCCGCAGAGCACGATCCCGAGCTTCAAAGGCCTCCAACCTTCGGTTGGGGGCTTTTTTCATCCCAAGGTCTTTCGCCGCGTCGGAAATGCCTCTTTTTTGATCTCGAAATTCCACCCGAATTAATATTTTATCTAGCTGATTTCAATGAGGAATAAGCTTTGTTTTGAAACGAACTCAAAGGATTCGTTCCCTATTCCGATAAAGTTAGCGCCACGCTTTGTCGCCAAGACCAGCACCCGGGAGTATCGAATGATGAAACGCACCCTTTCAAAACAGACGCTTTACGCTATCAGCGTAGTGTCTCTTTCATTCTTCGCCTGTAAGAAGGTCAAGGTCGGCAACGGAGTGCACACAGGATCGGCGGATGCGTCCCCGGAGGCCTTTGACGAAGCGGCCTATAAGGACGAGGACAGGATCATGAATCCCGACTTCGGCCGCGAGATCTCTCCGCCCGACAGCCCTTCGACGATGATGGTCATCGAATCGAGCGAGACCGATGCCCGCGTCATCGATATCAACCTCTCCCTGAACGTCTGGGGCGTAGGCTCCGACAGCACCACGACCACCAACCTGCGCATCACCTATACGCCCGGCCTGACCCTGCAGAAGCATACGCCGAAGGGCGACAACCTCATCCTGGACGGTGACGGCAAGATGGTTTGGCATTCGGATAACCGGACCCTGGCCCAATGCAACTACGATGCGATGGTCACCAGCACGGCGACCGGCCGGGGCTCGCTGGCCGCGAACCCGAAGATTCCCTTCATCGGTGCCGGCGCCGGCACGACGGTGAGTTTTGAGAAAGAGGTCGAGGAGATGAGCCTGATCTCGGGTTCGAGCAATATGTTTCCCGTTCGCAAGGGCGAGGAGGTCGACACCCTGCAGGCCCTTTGCACGAAATACTTCGATGCGGCTCAGAAGGATGCGATCGCCGCCCAGCTCAAGACCATCGTGGAGAAGAAGATCGTGATGGATGAGCGCGAAGGTTTCGAGAAGGTCATGAAGGAGGCGGCCGGCGGTCCCAAGGACCTCATCACCAACGTGAACGGCCTCGACTTCAACGTGGATGACGTGCTCGCTCAGGTGAAAAACGGCGGCAAAAACGTGACCGGCGCGATCAAGGGAGCGACCACCAGCGCCGTCGACACGACCAAAAGCATCACCGGCCTCGGCCTCACCACCTCGGCTCTGCCGGAGCGCAGCGGAGGTTTCGACCTCTGCTTCAATATCCAGATGGACGTGGACAACACCATCCTCACCGAGAAATACGACGACTGCAAGGGCGGCTCCGTCGACCCGAGCAACGAGGACGTGAAACACGCGATCCAGATCGCTCAGGAAATCGGCATGGGCGCCGGCCAGCGTATGTTCAAAGCGAGCGATTTCTAAGGAGGGATCCATGAGTTTTACCGTTAAAACCCGCAGTGGATTCCTCGTCGCCCTCTTGATGCTGGCGCCGGCCTGGTTCGCGGCCTCCTGCAAGAAGGCGGGCGAAGACAGCAAGAAGACTGCGAGTCAACCCTTGCCTTCAGCTCTTGAGCTTCAAGGCGTGGACACGACCGAAGACCTGACGCCGTCCTATCTCATCGCTCTGACCAACACCTACTACTACGCGCCTGACGACTCGGACGAGTCGACGAGCGCCGAGGGCGTGGAGATTATCAAGGGCCAGGTCAAGGCGCGCGTCGACTGGCTGAAAAACCTGGTGAAAGCCCTTA
>JASLCY010000309.1 GCA_030151925.1 Oligoflexus sp. | reverse complement strand
CGAGAAGGCCGCCGAGCTCATCATGGGCCTGCGCATCGAACTCTGGAACGAGATCTCCGCGCGCCTCGAAGACAAGAAAACGGAAGCGCCTCGTCACCTCAAGCTCGTGTCGATCGACTTCAACCGCAAGAAAGCGGACGACAAGGACATCGACAGCGCCTCTTGACCCTCAGGCGAAAAAAGCCTTATCCAGCCACGCGTCATCCAGGAAATCCTTAATGCACTCGCTCGCGCCCGCCGCTTTCAGGTGGGCCGCGCTGTGCTGCGAGCACACTCCGATCGCGGTCATGCGCGCCGCCAGCGCGGCTTCGATGCCGTGCACGCTGTCTTCGAAGACGGCGATGTCCCTATGCTCATCCGTCTTCCATCGCATGCGGCCCGCGCCCTTCACATAGGGTTCGGGATCCGGCTTGGGTTTCGTGTAATCCTCGAGCCCCAGGAAGAAGTCGAAGTTGAGCCGATGCCGGGTGATCGCCGCATCGATGAAGGCGCGGGGCGCGTTGCTCGCGACTCCGTAGGGCACGCCGTTCGCCGTGAGTTTGGCAAGGAAGGCCGTGATGCCCGGGATGAGCGGGATCGATTCGAGGTGCCCTTGGACATAGACCACTTTGCGTTTGATAAGTTCTGGCTTGTAAGTCAGATCTCCCGCCAGCTCAGCGAGCCTTGAACCTATCGCCGACGTCGAGCGGCCGACCAGGGTCTCGAGGACGCCTTCATCCAAGGTGATGCCGAACAAAGCCCGATACGCCTCCTTCCAGCCATCCAGATGGATAGGAGTGCTATCGACCACGACCCCATCAAAATCAAACAGAGCGGCTTTGAATCTTGGCATCTTTCTTTTATCCTCGCCCGTAGCAGGCTCTTGGTCTTACGCGGGAAAACAAGTTTACCGGCTTCGATCCGGTAAATAAGTTAGACTATTCTAGACCTGCTGGGAAGGAGGAGGCTATGGTTCAACGTCTGCTTAAGATTTCCACCGTCAAAGTCACAGAGGCCCTCCAAGCCGCTCTCATGGAATATGCGAACCAGAAGAAATCCGTCGTCGGGGCCGAAGGCATCCTGATCGCCCTCCTCGACCAAAAAGATTCGATCATCACGAAGATCCTCAGGGAGCTCGACAAGGATTCGACCGATATCCGGAGCCATATCGTCGATCGCGCGCTCGTCACCATCAGTGAGATGCCGCAGTTCACTCAGGGGCAAATCGGCCAAATCCGTATGACCAAGGACGTCGAGAATCTCTTTGATGCCGCGGACCGCGAACGCCGCAGGCTCGGCGACGAATTCATCTCCACCGGCACGCTCTTCCTGGCCTGTTTCGATCGCAGCGTCCCGGGCAACGCCAAGATCCTCGAGGACGTCGGGCTCAATTACGACGAATGCGCGAAGGCCCTCGACCAGATCCGCGGCAACCATAAGATCAGCGACCGGGAAGAGGAATCGCGGCAGAACATGCTCGAGGAGTATACGCTCGACCTCACGTCCCTCGCTCGCAAAGGCGAGCTCGATCCCGTGATCGGCCGCGACGCCGAGATCGAGCGCGTGGTGCAGATCCTCTCGCGCCGCAAGAAGAACAATCCCCTGCTGATCGGTGAACCGGGAGTCGGCAAGACGGTGATCGCGGAGGGCCTCGCGAACCGCATCGCGGCCGGCGACGCCCCTGAATACCTTCTGAACAAAAGGATCATCTCGCTCGAGATCGCGACCCTGCTCGCCGGCGCGAAGATGCAGGGCGAGTTCGAAGAACGGCTCAAAGGCATCCGCGACGAGGTCATCGCCTCGGAGGGTTCGATCATACTCTTCATCGATGAGATCCACACGGTGGTCGGCGCGGGTCGTTCGTCCGGCGCCCTCGACGCCTCGAACATGCTCAAGCCCGCCCTGGCCCGCGGCCAGCTCCAGTGCATAGGCGCGACCACGAATAAGGAATTCAAGCAGTACATCGAATCGGACAAGGCTCTCGCCCGGCGTTTTGAAACCGTTCGGGTCGATGAACCGAGCATCGAGGATACGATCCAGATCCTCGAAGGCATCAAAGCGCAGTACGAGAAGCACCATGCGATCGAATACACCAAGGACGCCCTCGTCGCGGCCGCCGAGCTCTCCGCGCGTTACATCCCCGACCGGAGCCTGCCGGACAAGGCGATCGACCTGATGGACGAGGCCGGCGCGATCGCTCACATGAAGGCGATCTACACGCCGCCCGAACTTCGCCGGGACGAGAAGCGCCGGCAGGAGCTGGTCGATAAGAAGTCGAAGTCCTTCAACGAGCAGGACTTCGAGCTCATGGCCCGTTATCAGATGGAATTAGCCCAGCTGGAACAAGAGCTTAAGGCTTCCCGTCAAGCCTATGCGGAGAGCCAGGGCAAGGTGAATTCGGTGGTCGACCGCGAGGCGATCGCCGCGGTCGTCAGCCAGAAGACGGGCATCCCGCTCAAAAAGAAGAAAGCGACGGAGGCCGAGAAGCTCCTCCAGCTCGAGGACCATCTCGCGAAGCGCGTGATAGGCCAGGACCATGCGATCAAATCGATCGCCAACGCCATTCGCCGGAACCGCGCGGGCCTCAGGCGCCCGAACGTGCCGATCGCCTCCTTCCTCTTCCTCGGCCCGACCGGTGTGGGCAAGACCGAGCTGGCGAAGGCGATAGCCGCGGAAGTGCTCGACGATCCGAACCGCATCATTCGCATCGATATGTCCGAATACATGCAAAAACACGAGGTCTCGAAGCTGATCGGCTCGCCTCCCGGCTACGTGGGTTACGGCGAGGGCGGCCAGCTCACCGAGAAAGTCAAACGGCAGCCCTATTCCGTCGTGCTGTTCGACGAGT
>JASLCY010000523.1 GCA_030151925.1 Oligoflexus sp. | reverse complement strand
AACCGAGGCCGAGCAGCAGAACCGAAACCTGGGCGCGTGGGCGAGCGATCATGGATTGGGAATTCCTACGATGCGTAAACTGTCGATATCCCATCCAGCGTAATTCACGGTGGTGTCGGATTTCAATCTCATTCTGAGCTTGAAGGTCTTGGCTCCGTTCAGCGCCGCATCGAGCGGGAAGGTGTTCACGGTCCAGTCGCTGTTGCCGTTCACCTTGCCGACCTGGATCCAGGTCAGGCCACCGTCGAGGCTGACCTCGGCATAACCGAAGTCGTAGTCCTTCTCGAGGGCATAGCGGCTGCTGATCTCAAGATTGAGGTGCGAGGCGTTGAGCGCGATGGGTTTCGTCACGGCCGATTTATCGAAGCTGTTCGCGTAATTCGCGCCCGGGCTGTCGCTGAGGGCGGTCCTGCCGTCGATGGTGTTGAAGCCCCAGGGCGTGCCCATCGCGTCCCAGCCGTTGCGGGCCGGATCGTTGTCCTCCGACCACAGGACGGTGGATTGCTGCAGGGCGTAAGGCACGCTGTCGGAGATCTCGCTGAGGTTGCCGACGTTGTCGCGCGCTTTGATCGTCAGGAAACCGCTCGAGTTGTAGGGCAGGTTCGTGACGGTCGCAGTGTAGACGCCGTTCGTCTCCACGATATTCGCCAGCGTGACGAGCGTCGCCGCGGCGAAGTCGGCCTCGGTCGCGAGAGCCGCGGCGCTGGTGCGGATCTCGTAGGAGGTGGCTTCGCCTTCATCGCCGTCGTCACCCGACTTGTTCCAGGAGACCTGCACGGAATCCACGCCCGCTTCGACTATCGTCAGGCCGGAGACCTTCGACGGCGGGACGGTATCGTCTTCCATCGCGGTGGCGACGTTGATGCGGCCGTGGGCGACCTTGCCTTTGAGCGCCGCGGTCATCTGCGAAGACGAGAGGAGCTTGTCTTTGATCTGCTCCGCGCTCAGGTCCGGGAAACGGGCCTTGAGCAGGGCGATGGCGCCGGTCACGTGCGGGGTCGCCATCGACGTCCCGCTCTTCACGCCGTAGGTGCCGCCGGGCAGGCACGAGTAGATGTCTTCGCCGGGAGCGGCCACGTCCACGCGGGTCGCGCCCCAGTTGGAGAAGGAGGAAAGCTCGTCCTTGCGGTTGATCGAGGCGACCGCGACGATGTTGGGGATATCGTAGTTGCTCGGCCAGTTGTCGACCGCATCGTTATCCTGCCCGTCGTTGCCGGCCGCCGCCACGAAGAGGATATGGGCGTCGCTCGCCTTCTGGATCGCGTTCTGGATCGCGGTCGAAGCCGCGCCGCCGCCCCAGCTGTTGTTGGTGACGAACGCGCCCATCTTCGTCGCGTATTCGATGCCTTTCACCAGGGCGTCCGTGGTCGAGGCGCCGCTCGAGGAGAACACTTTGATCGGCAGGATCGAGACGTTCCAGTTCACGCCGGCGACGCCGGCGCCGTTGTTGCCGATGCCGCCGATGGTGCCCGCGACGTGCGTCCCGTGCGAGTTGTCGTCCATGGGATTATTGGTGTTGTTGAAGAAGTCCCAGCCGTGCCAGTCGTCGACGAGGCCGTCGCCGTCGTCGTCGATGCCGTTGGTGCGTTTATCGTTGCCGTTCGCGTCGAGACCGGTTTCTCCAGGGTTGGTCCAGATGTTGGCGGCGAGGTCCGGGTGAGTGTAGTCCACGCCGCTGTCGATGATGCCGACCAGGACGTTCTTATCACCTGTCGTCTTTTCCCAGGCCTGGGTGGCCCCGATGTCGACTCCGGCAATCCCGCCGTCGGCCCCGGTGTTTTTTAAGCCCCAGAGTTGATTGAAGCCGGAGTCATTCGGAACGACGTCGGTCAGATGAAAGACGTTGTTCGCTTCGACGGCGCGAACATCGCCGCCTTCCGCGATCTGCGCCGCAACTTTTTCGAGGTCGACGTCGCCGCTGAATTTGATAAGATAGCTCTCGCCGTTGAGAGGCTCTGTCTTATCGATAGGCAGGCCGCGCAGGCTGCTGCTCTGGGCGAAGGATTGCCCCGGCTTCAAAGTGATAATCAGCTGGTTATCGACGTGAGGTTTTGTTAGATTGTACTTGTCGTTGTTCGAACTTTTCCCCTTCGAACAAGCGCTGCTGAGGAGCGCGAGCCCCACCAATCCCCATAACAATCGTCCAAGTTGTGACGCCATAAGTGACCTCTTTTTTTACGCGAACGTGCAGAGCCCTTCCCGGCGGGAGAGCTTTATGAGCGGATTGAGAACTGAGAAAATCGGCGCGAAAAGCGCTGCGGCCACCCAAAGACGCGTGGGAGAATGAGAGCGGCTCTGCTTTTGAATTGCGAAATCGATGTTCTACTTCCTATTATACGGGGGTTATTTTATCAGTGTAAAGCGCGCGGGAATTTGCCTGAGCGATTCGGGAGCGCGGGACTGATAAGGTATTGAAAGATGCAAGGCTGGCTCGGAATGGGCGATTTTTGCCCTGTCGATCAGAGGAGATGACAACTGTGAATACTGGGAATTTTTCCAATATACCCGTCGAAGAAGTCTACAAACTCGCGCAAAACAACACTCAAGTTCATCTCTTAGATGTGCGCGAGCCGGACGAGTATACGGAGTACAATACTCCGCTCAGTCGTTTAGTTCCTCTAAGCCGCCTTATGGAGGGTCGTGCCACGGACGACCTCCTTATGCCTAAAAATGAGCCTATCTACGTCATCTGCCGTTCCGGCCGTCGGTCTATGACCGCCTGCGAACTCCTGCACCAGCAGGGTTTCACCACGCTTTACAACGTGGTCGGAGGCATGGAAGCATGGGTGCGGGCGGGTTTGCCTTTCACGCGTTCGTGAAGGGCTTCAGGAAACCCGCTTCAGGCCGAGCGGCCCCGTCTGAGATTGAGGGGCCGGCAACTCGATGATGAAGGCGAAAGGCTTGAAGCCCGGTTCATGCGCCTCATTCGAATGGCTCAATTCGATGCGTATGTCGCCGCCCGCCTCGCGTAAGAACGAACGCACCGCGTCCATCCCTACCCCACGGCCCGAAATCCCTTTCAGCACCTGCTTGTTATCCGCAGTGGACAACCCCGGGTGGAAGATGAGTTCGGCGATCTCCTCGTCCCTATAGGGCTTATGCAGCTGCAAGAGCCCGAGGGTGGTGGCCTTCGCATGGATCTGCGCGAGCGCCAGGCCGCGGCCGTCGTCTTCGTAGCGAAGCCTGTATTTATCCTCCAGCCGTTCGGAGT
>JASLCY010000255.1 GCA_030151925.1 Oligoflexus sp. | reverse complement strand
ACGTTCCATATCCTGCGCGGAGAGGCCGGGATAGTTCCAGATCACACCGACGACCGGGATGTCGATGGTAGGGAAGATGTCGATGAGCATACCACGAAGACTGAAGATACCACCGAGCATGATCAGAAGGGCGCAGACGGCTATGGTATAGGGTCGGCGTAAGGCAAGGCGAACAATCCACATGAAGTCATGTCCTCAAAAAAGACTATGCTAGGAGAGCGACTTTTATTCTGGAAAACTCAATCTTTACAAATGTATTGGGCTTGAAGGACAAAACGCCTCGTTAAGATAACGATTGTTATGCTATGGCTATTCCGAAGTCAAGCGCACCTGAATGGGGTTGTTACAATGCGTTACAGACCAGATCACAAAATCAAGGCGCGAGCCTACATTCTGGAAGCCGCGAGCCGGCGATTGAAGGAAGAAGGTTTTGATGGCGTCGGAGTCAACGCGCTGATGGAGGAGGCGGGGCTGACAACCGGCGCTTTCTATTCCCATTTCTCCTCGAAGGACGAACTCTGCCTCGAAGTCCTGCGCGACGGCTTGATCGAAGTGATTCGAAGGCTTGACCGGCGAGTCGACAGCAATGAACCCGTCTGGGTCAGCGCCGTCTTAAAAAGATACTTCGATAAGAGCCGCTGCCTGAACGTCGGCGACGGTTGCATCCTGCCCGCGCTGACGGTGGACGCCTCACGTTCCGGCGAGGCCTCCAAAGAGATCTTCGAGCAACACGTTCTGCAAATCGTCGATAGGATCCGGCAAGGATTGAAGGAACCGGACGGGAGCGAAGCGCGCGGCAAAGCGTGGACCGTCCTCTCGTTGATGGTCGGCACTGTCACGATCGCCAGGGCGTTGCCGAGCGGCGACGCCCAGGACGAGATACTGGCCTCGGTTTTCGAGATCTCGGAAAGAATTTGGTGAGAGAAAAATTTCTCTCTCATGCTCGAACTTTTTTCCGGGGCCTCTCGTCTAACTGAATGTGAAATGAATGTTTCGCTTCAATGAATGAGAGGATGCTACACATGAAAACCTATGCAGTGCTTGCGAGCCTTCTTCTGTTAACGGCACAGGCCGCCCATGCGAGCCCTTGGGAATGGCGTCGCCACGAAGCCCAGAAAGAACGCCATGAGGAGCGCAAGGAAGCCTGGCGCGAGGCCCGCCATGAAGAGAAAGCCAAGGAAGAGCGCAGGGAGCAGTGGCGCGAAAACCGCCAGGAGGCGAAGAACGAAGCTCGTCACGACGCTTGGGTCCGCCATGAGGAAAGAAAGGATGCTTGGCAAGCCAGGCATCCCGCGGCGGTGACGACGACTCCGGTCGTCGCTACGAGGCCGGTGGTCGCCGCGGCTCCCGTCGTGAGGCCCGTGACGACCCGTCCCTACCTTCCGCACCGCTTTTAATTGATCACATTGAGGTTCGCGGTCACAGCCCCAGCGTCGCCTATCTTCAGGTAGCTGGGGATCTGCGTATCGCCGTCTTTGTAAGGCTGGATCTTGTGCGGCCCTATCTTGATCTCGAGTATCAGCTTTTCGACCGCCACCGAGAAGCTCACGTTGCTCGTCTCCCAGTGCCCGTAGTCGCCCACGTTGCCGAAGAGGTCGCTGCCGTAGACGGATTTCAGCGTGCCCTGGGCGATGACCTGGTTCGAGGCGTCGGAGATCACGTAATCGCTCGATGAGCTGATGTCGTCGATCGTCGCGTTCAGGTCGAAGGCGATCGCCGCGTTATTGATGGGAACGGCCGAACCGTCCTTGCAGCTGATCACCGACAATTCGTATTTGATCGACTGCGCCTCGCCGTTGGTGGAGATGCCGTTCGAAAGTATCTTCGCGGTCGTCAGGCCGGTCTTGTCCTTATCGCAGGAAGGCGGAGCCGCCGCTACGTTATCCGCGGGAGCCGTCGCGGTCTTGGTCGCGGTCGAATCCCCGGAAGGAGCCGGTTCCGCGGCGGCTTGCTTGGTGTCGCCGCTGAGTTTGCTGCCGCTGCTGCAAGCCATGAGGGGCAAAAGGAGGAAAGCACCGTAGAGTATTTTCATAGACTTGCCTTTCCGTTCCGAACGATGGTCAAGCGTAAAGCTTGAATATTTATCGGTTCCGGCGCTTCATTTCTTCAGGCCTTCCTGGAATCCTTTTATTTCCGAAGCTTTAGCTTCCTCAATATCTTGGCGAGCAGAGGCCGGCCTTCGCCCAGGCCGAGTATTATCGTGAGGCCTATGTAGAACGCCCCATACAATCCCAGCACCAGCGCTCCGACGATGACCGAGGGCCAGGCGGGGAGCAGGAGCTTCAGGCCGAAGGCTAGGGCGCCTCCCGATAGCGCGATGGCCCAGAGCTTGAGGAGGTAGGGCGTATTCATCGAGAAGGGGCCGATGAGCCTTTGCAGCGAGCGTCTCAGGCACAAGAATTCGACCCAGCCCGCGAAACCCGCGGAGGCCGTGAGCGAAGCGGCGCCTACGACGTCGGAAAGCTGGAAATACTTCCGCACGGGAATGGCGAGGATGAAACCGAGCACGGCCGTGATCGTGACCCGCACGACCGCGAAACGGACGGGCGTGCGGGTATCCTTGATCGCATAGAACGTGCTGGAGAGAAGGCGGCCCTGCGTCTGGGCGAGAAGGCCGCAGGTCGAACCCGCGAGGATAGCCCATACGATCGCGACATCGTTCTGCCCGAATTGCCCGGAACGGAAGATCGCGGCCGTGACCACATCACCGAGGACGAGAAACGCTAAGACCGAAGGGATCACGAAGTACGAGACCCGTTCGAGACTCGTGACGAGCTTCGCCCGTATCGTGCGGTTGATCTCTTCGTCCGAACCGACCACCGACGACATCTCCGGGAGCTGCGCCGCGGAGATCGACATGGCGAAGAGCGAGATGGGCAGCAGATAGAGCTGCTGCGCGTAGCTCATCGCGGCCACCATCGCCGGACTGAGCAGGCTCGCGATGCTGCCGTCGATCCACGCGCTGATCTGCACGACGCCGCGGCTGAGGACCACGGGCAGGAAGTTCTTCATCACGAGCTGAGTGTGCGTGCTCTTGCGCCTGAGGCGAGGCCTGTGGACGCGGGAAAAACGCACGGCCTTCGGGAGCTGCACCAGAAACTGCAGCGCGCAGCCGATCAGGGTGCCCCAGGTGATGAGTATCGCGAGATCCATCTTCTGCGAGTCCTCGACCGAATGGCTAGGGCCGTAGATCAGCAAGGCGGCGATGATGGCGAAGTTCCACAGCACCGGAGCCGCGTACGAGAGCAGGAATTGCTTGTGGCTGTTCAGGATCGCGAGGCACCAGGCGGAAAGGACGAGCATGGCCGTGCCGGGAAACAGGATCTGCACGATGCGGATGGTGAGCTCGCGCGTCGCTCCTTCGAAGCCGGGAGCGAGTATATCGATGAGCGCCCTGGAGCTTAGGACGCCGAGCGCGGCGATGACGGTCACGGCGAGAGCGAGGAGCGTGCCGATCGATTCCGCGACCTCTTTCGCCTCCTCGTCCCGCCCTTCGGCTTTCAGGCGCGCATAGACGGGAATGAAAGACGCCGACATGATCCCTTCGCCGAAGAGGTTCTGCAGGAAGTTCGGGATCTTCATCGCCGCGCTGTAGGCGCCCGCGGCGTCGGAGTTCCCGAGGAAGCGGGCGAAGAGGTGAGTGCGGTAGAGCCCGGCGAAACGCGAGAGGATAATCCCAAGGCCGACCATGAGAGCCGCGAACGAGCCGCCGGACGACTTTTGTTTTGAGGGCTCCACGGGCCTTGCTCCTTGGGCAAAATAGTTTGGAATATCTCAGGATTTTAGACGATTCCGCCCCTTAGGTCTAGGGGGAGGGGCATGCTTTCCTTGAAAAGCCCTCGGCCATGCCGATAAGCAGGGACCTGCATCAGGAGCTTTTATGCTGTGGAGAAAATCGGAAGGGAAGTCCGCGTCAGACCCGGGGCAGGGCCTCAGCCTTTGGCAAGAATGGAACAACCGCCTGCAGCAGATCTTCCAAAAGCATCGCGTGAAGGTCAAGGACCTGCCCGCTTTTGAGACAGTCCACCAAAGCTGGGCCTCGGCCGGGAACCAAAGCCCCGAGGACTTCCAGAAACTCATCGACGCCAGCCTGCATCTGACCGAGAAATCACGGCTCGCCGAGAACCAGGCCATCGAGCAGTATATCGCGGGCCTCCGCGGCATCCTCTGGTCGAGCCTGGTGCAAGTCATCGATCAGATGACCTACGCGAATCAGGAGGCCGAGAATTTCCAACGCATCCGCGGCCAGATGGTCAAGGCGCTGGACAGCGACGATCTCCTGCAGCTCAAAGTCGCGGTGAAGGATTGGATCGTCATCCAAAACCAACTCGATAACGCCCGGCAGAAACACGTTGCGGAGGTCCAGGCGACCTTCTCCAAGCAATTGAAGGAGCTGCAGGCCGAACTCATCCAGACCCAGACCGAGCTCAAGCTCGACGGCCTGACCCAGGTCTACAACCGGAAGGCTTTCGATCAGGAGATCCTCAAAGCCACCCAGCTCTCCCAGCTGAGCGGCCGTCCCTCGACGCTCCTGATCTTCGATATCGACCACTTCAAGCACGTGAACGACACCTACGGGCACCCGATAGGCGACAAGGTCCTGCAGGCTTTCGCCAAGGCCCTGGTCCAGCATTTCCCCGGCCTCTACGATTTCGTCGCGCGATACGGCGGCGAGGAGTTCGCGGTGATCGCCGGCGGCTGCGAGCCTCAGGAGGCGATCGCCAAGGCCGAACGATTCATCGCGGCGCTGAGGAGCACCAAACTCGAGTTCGGCTCTGTTACGCTGCGCATCACGGTGTCGATAGGGATTTCGAAGCACGCGGCCTTCGAGCGGCCGGAGGAATGGATCAAACGCGCGGATCAGCTTTTGTACAAGGCGAAGGAAGATGGGCGCGATTGCTACATGACCGATGCGCCCGCTGCCTGAGGCTTATTTCAAATAACCCTTGATCGCCTCGTACCAGACTTCGGCCATGACTTCATAACCGGCGTCCTTCGGATGAAGTTTGTCGTTCATCAGGCTGGTCCTGTAATCGGCATGAGCCTGTATCGCTCCGTACATATCCACCACGATCACGTGTTTGCCGGCGTCCGTCCGCTGTTTTACGAGAGCGGGTATCGCATCGTTATAGGCCTTGACGCGTACGTTCTCGTTGTCGTCTCCGGTCGGGACCATCTGGGCGACCACGACGAGCGTGTTAGCGTTCCCCTCGATGATCTTATCGATGAGGCTGCCGAGGCGCGCCGGGGCGTTCGCGAGGTCGTTGTTGGTATCGATGTCGTTGGTGCCGATCTGCAGGGTCACGATATGGGGCTGGAATCCCCATAAGGCATGATCTTGCAGGGCGAGCCATCGATGGGGCAAGGATTGAAAGGCGGCGGTTCGTTCATGGTCGTCGTTTGAGTGCTCATCGTGCCCGTGGTATCCGATGTCTGCATCGTTTGAGCGCCGCTCGTGCTGCCGTCGGTCGTCGTCTGAGTCGCCTGGCCCGAATTGGAATCCGCATCGTTCGTCTTATCCGCGGTCTTGTTATCATCCCCGCCGCTCGCCGTCGCGTCGCCCGAGGCCTGAGCGTTGTCGTCGGCGCCATGCTTGATGTACTGGCCCGGCTCCGGCGCTTTCGCGCAAGCGCTCAAAAGAACGAAGGAGACGAGTGCTGGATATAATTTCATGTCGGGTACCCACGATTACATGAGAGAATGCCTCGACTCCTTTTATCGGTCTCTTCGCGGTTTTATTGATAGGGTCAAGCTAAGTGTTTAAAAAATTTAAGAATTACCTCTTTCGTTATTCCCTCGTCCGACTCCTGTGCAGCGTCATTATCGGTCTCATCGTGGGCCTGCTGACGAGGCTCGTCTGGGGCTGGGAAATCTCGGTGCTCATGGGCTGGAACGTTGGCGCGCTGTTCCTTCTCGCGATCTCCTTCCACATCGTCCATCACGCAACCCCCGAGATCACGCGCCGGCGAGCGAGCAGCGAGGACTCCGGGCGCAACGCGGTCTTCGCGCTCGTCTCCCTGTCCAGCGCGATCAGCCTCTTCGCTTCGATGTTCGTCCTCAGGCAGGCGAAGAGCATCTCGCCCCATGAAGTCCCCATGCTCGTCATCGCGAGCCTCGGCACGGTCTTCTCCTCGTGGTTCCTCACGCACGTGGCCTTTCTTTTCCGCTATGCGCACCTCTATTATCGCGAGGACGGGGATGGGGCCGGCGGCCTGGATTTCCCTGGGAAGGGCGACCCCGACGATTACGATTTCGCTTACTTCTCGTTTACGATCGGCATGACCTTCCAGGTCTCCGACGTGACGATCTCCGATCGCACGATCCGCCGCCACGTCCTCTACCACGGCCTCCTCTCGTTCGCCTACAACACGATGCTCATCGCGCTGGCGTTGAATATCCTGGTCGGCATCATCGGCGATTGAGGCGAAAAAAAAGGACTTGCATGAGCAAGTCCCGGAATGAAGACGCATATGAATCGCAGAGAGATAGGAGGCCATCTCATCCATGAGATGGCTTCATGTCATTGACCTACGGCCATGCGGATCTGTTGGATGTTGGCGAAGCGGGCCAGTTCGAATTCCATCTGCGGAACGAGGAAGTTGAAGTAAGCCAGGGTTCCGTCCTGAACACCCATGGTGAAGCCCAGGGAGATGGCGGCGACGATGATCGCGCCTTCGGAAACGGGTTGGCCTACCGACCATTCGATAAGGCCTTTGAGATTACGAGCCGAGCAGTTGGTACGCTGCCAGCGCGAGAAGCGGCCCGACTTGCCGATGTCTTTGAGGAATTGGGTCGCCGCTACGGTTTGAGTGAGATGAACGGCGCTACGAACAAAATCACGTCTCTTCAGCGGAAAGCTAGGATCACTGATATCCATGAGGCCGTCTGCAGTAAGGTGTGGGATCTTGGAAATAATTTGTTCGAAAATTTTACGGTTCATAGTCCACCCTATCTTTGTCGAAGTCCCGTTGAACTTGGCGTTGTCGAAATGTCTGTTCAAGCTTCGTAAAACGAAAAATAAATGAGACAAGAGGGGTAAAGCACGATCCGTACCGAAAGTAATAATTTAATTTATTCTTAGATTACAGTCAGTTACAAATAAGAAACGCCTGTAGGAAAAATCCTACAGGCGTCCTCAGAATCATACATTGAAGCGATCCACCTAAAAATGAATGTGGATCTTATAGACGAAAGGGATCAAACTCAGCTTGCGCAGCTCGTCTTAGTTGTCCTGGCCATGAGTCATAACATCGGTCGATTTCTTCAGCCAGACAAACGTTCCATCTTTCTTATAATGATCGTGCTTCTCCCCACTGCACATGACGTAGCCCTGATAATTGACGCCATCAAGCGTATCACAATGGCCCGCGCCATAATTATGACCATTCTCGTGGATGAGAACCATCTGCGTACGGCCTAACGAAGGATCGGCGTCAAAGACCCCTGCGGCCAGAGAATTGCCGCCGACCCAGGCGAGGCCGCCGAAACCGTTGTCGGTCAGGCCTTGGAGGAAGTCGAAGCCATGGTTGCGGCTATCCGTGAGCCCCTGGTCGGAGTAACCGTGCCATCTCTCGGTGAGTCCGAGGACTTCCTTGGCGCGCGTTTCAATGCTCTCGAGTATGTCGCCGCCGTTGAAGACGCTGCTGTCCGGATTATAGGCCTCGATCGTCTTGAACACCGTCTTCACGCCCATCATCTCGTCAAAGCCCTTGGCGAAGCCCTTATAGGAGTTCTTGTCCTGATCGAAGATCTCGCCCTTGCGCGAGTAGGTCTCCAGCAGGTATTGGTCGATCGATCCCTGGTAATTGCACTTCTTCAGGTAAGCCTTGTTCCAGAGGGTGACGGTGAGCTTCACGTTGCTCGTCATCACTTCGAAATCCTTGCCGGGAACCTTGTCGTCGGTGCGCTTCGTGATGCCGTCGCCTTCCACGTCGAAGGCCATCGTGTACTGGCCGCGGTTCACCGCATACTCTTTCTTGGTGTCGGGATCGGTGATGAAAGGGCCGGCTTTGAAGGTGATATCCTTCTTCTCGCCGCCTTTGAGGGCGACGTCCTGGGTGGGGAGCTTGACGTTCGAGTAATCGGCGAAACGTTTGCTGGTGAGGCGCGGCGTGATATGGACCGTGCCCGCTTTCGCGCCCTGGTTCGCAAGGCTCAGGGTGAAGACGATCTCATCGCCTTTCAGCGGCGCGGCGCCGGTGGCGTTCAAGGCTTTCAAGGCCGTGCTCTGGACGTCGAAGGTGTCGGGCAGCTTGGTCTCGTCGCTCATCGGATTCGTCACGGTCCCCGGTGAATCGGAGGCGGAGGGCGCGCCGTCCGAATCGCCGGGCGAGCTCGCGTCAGGATCCATTTGCGAGTAGCGCCCCGCGGAGCTGTCGGCGCCTTCCTTGGAGCCCGCGCCGAGATTCGGCTTGCTCGGCGCCTGCATGCAGGATGTCGCTATAACGAACGAGAGCAGGGGCCAGCGAAGGCTCTGAACCTTTGGGGTTCGCATGACGTTCTCCTGGTTTTTTCGATTTGCTTCCAGCATCTTTATCGGCTTATCCTTAGGAATAACTGAGGGAAAAAGGTATATGCCCGACATCGTTAAGATTCAAAAGCTCCTTAACCTGACGGCTAGCGCGAACGATGCGGAGGCATTAGCCGCTTTGCGTATGGCGCAGAAAGCCCTCGACCGGAACCTCGGCGATTACCTGGCGAGCGAAGGGTTGGGGCCTTCCCCGGCGGCGCAGCGGGCGGACGAGCTGTATGCGGAGCTCGAGCGCCTCTTCGAGCTCGAGAGCGCGAAGGTCGACCTGCTGCGGAAGCAGCTCGACCAGAAGGAAAAGCAGCTGCGCAAACTGCAGCGCGACGTGCAGAACCTGAAGCGCGACCTGAGTCACGAGGAGGTGAAGCGGGAAGGCTACGAGCGCACGATAGACGAATTGTCCGAACGATTGTTGCAACTAAAAGTTCATAGATAACAAGGGATTATAGGTAAGGGCGAATTTCATGGCGCTTTACCGAGAATCCCTTTAAGGTGCAGTCTTTCTGAGAAGGAGAAGGCCATGACCGAACCCAAGAAATACCGTCTTTCCCGCGAAAAAGAAGCGGCTTTGATCGAAGCCCTCCTGCCTTTCGCGGACGAAGCGTTTGGCGAAGAAGCCATCGATCAGGCCCTGACCCTTTTCCTCGATAACGAAGAGGCCGTGCAATACGAAGCGGAAGATCCTTTGAATCCGCTCTTCCTGCCTTGGTTCGTGTTCAACTGGTACATCGGCGACGAGGACGAGAAGACGGACGAGGACGCGCCCGTGAACACCACGGTGGCCGAAGCCTATATGAAGGCGCGCAAGGCCCAGCTCTCGCCCGAGACCCTCAGGATCCTGCAAGCCGCCAACCGTCGTCCCCTCAGCCTCTACGAAATCGTCGAGACCAAACCGGGCAAGAGCCTAAAGCTCCGCGACCTCATGCTGCAGAAGGACCTGGACGTCGAAGAGGAGACGGCTTCGACGAGCCTGAAGCGCGGCGAGATCATCATCGCTTCGATGCTCGCGCCGGAAGAGGGCCGCGTCCGCCCCTTGTCGATGGGGCCTTTCGCGCTGCCGTCCTTCCACAAGCAGGAGATACTCGAGCTCCGCACCGAGATCGCCAAGACCCTCGGCAAGAAGGAGCTGAACGAAGATATCCTGCTGGACCAGGAGGCCTTCGTGATCGGCATCTATCTCGATATCCTCGACGAGATGCTCGACGAGGACGAGGCGCAGAAACCGCGGCTTTGAGAATCCTTACCGCCGGAAATTTTTGCGAATACCCTTCTGATCAAGCATTCAGAGCGAGGCGCGGTGTGGTTTAGACCCCGTGCCTCAAATTTTTTGCCGCTTGCGAACCGCCTGAAAATCCGTCGCTTTTCCCCGGCCTTTTAGCCTCCCGACCAACTCGTGAAGATCCTCGCGCACGCAGGGAAGGCCTCTTCCTTACCGAGAAGCGCGGGTGCTTTTTTCGAGGAGAAGACTATGAAACTCACACTACGCGGCTGCCTTCAAGGAGCGCTGGCGGCGGTATTACTCAGCGGATCGCTCACGGCGTTCGCCGAGGATTTGAAATTCCAGGTCCGCCTGAAATCAAAGAAGCCCGACCAGGGCAAGGAATGGATCATGGAACATGCCGCCCTCTGGGACGGCAAGGTTTTGAACCTCAATCCGGCCCTTGATTTCAGCGGCATGAAATGCGCGACCACCGCGGACGGCGGCTGGCGCTGCACAGGGGCCGTCGTCGCCAACGGCGATTACGCCGCGACCTCCTCGCTCACCTTCGACTGGAACGCGAGCGGCACGCACGAGAAAAACGAACCGCTCTTCTCCTCGCAGGTCCAGACGCGCGCCTTCACTCTGCAATCGACCGGCGCGGGGACCGTGGTCTACGCGCAACCCGATTGCCATTGCCAGGGCGGAAGCTGCAAGGAGTCGATCTCGGTCCTGATCCGCGAGGCGGAGAGCGGCAAGGTCGTGTGGGGGCCGGAAAGCCAGGACGTGGTCGTCAACGAATCCTGTCAGATGACGCTGCTCCTCGGCAAATCGCAGCCGATCGACAGCAGCGTCGCCCAGTATGATCCATCGGCTTTGAAACTCGCCCTCACCATCGACGGCAATGAGCAGCTCGTCGATTTCATCCCATTGAGCGGCAAAGCGGAAGCGGGTTCTGCGGGCACTCAAGGCCAGCAGGGTCCTAAGGGCGACACCGGCGCGACGGGCCCGCAAGGTCCTCGCGGCGACGTCGGTCCGCAAGGCCCTAAAGGCGATACCGGTCTCAAAGGCGACGCCGGCGCTCAAGGTGCTCGCGGTGATGTCGGTCCTATCGGTCCTTCAGGTCCCGTCGGCCCTCAAGGTCTCCGCGGCCCCGAAGGTCCTGCGGGTCCTAAAGGCGAGCAGGGCCCTCGCGGCCTGCAAGGCGACGAAGGGGTTCGAGGCGCGACGGGTGCGCAAGGCCCTATCGGTTTAACCGGTCCGCAAGGCCCTCAGGGCGCGCGCGGTGATACGGGCGCCACCGGTCCGACCGGTCTGCCTGGTTTGAACGGCGCGAAGGGCGATAAAGGCGACAAGGGTGATATCGGTCCGCAAGGTCCGACCGGTCTGCCTGGTTTGAACGGAGCCAAGGGCGATAAGGGTGACAAAGGCGAGAAGGGCGATAAAGGTGATGTCGGCCCCGCGGGTCTCACCGGCCCTCAAGGTCCTAAAGGCGATATCGGTCCGCAAGGCCTCGAAGGCGCGCAAGGCGTTCAAGGTCCAAAAGGCGACAAGGGTGATACCGGCCCACAAGGTGCGAACGGTCCGCGCGGCGAAACCGGTGCCACCGGTCCTAAAGGTGATAAAGGGGATACGGGCATCCAAGGCGCGCAAGGTCCCAAGGGTGATATCGGTCCTGTTGGTCCTAGCGGCCCTCAAGGTCCGAAAGGCGATACCGGAGCCGACGGTGCTCGCGGCCCACGCGGCGAAACCGGTGCCACTGGTCCTCAGGGTGCGGTCGGTCCCACGGGTCCTGCCGGTCCTCAAGGCGATCGCGGCCCTCGCGGTGAAACCGGCGCAACCCAAGACCTGAGCGGAATCCTGAGCCGTCTCGATGCGCTCGAGAAAAAAGTCGGCATCACGCCGGCCGCTAAACAATAAAAATCTTCCGAGTCGCCTAGAGCCTTATGGACCTAGGCGACTTCATCCTCCTCTTTGAGCTCTTCCTCTTCGTCCGGCCCGAGTCCCTGCATCATCAGGGCGAGGCTATCGGCGAGTTTATCCGCGAGATCCTCGTCCTTTATCGTCGCCTGGGCATGTTCGCCGGTGCGGACCTTATCAAGCCACGTCTTGGCTTTGGCGAACGATGGATCGGTCTTCAGCGATTCCTCGAGCCATTTCACGGCGAGCCTGACATTGCCGAGGCGGGAGTAGGCGAGCCCGAGGTTGAACTGGAGCTTGGCCAAAGTCGTCTCGTCGTGGATAAAGGCCATCGCCGAGTGGTATTGCTCGATTCCCGCCTCTATCTTACCGTTCTTGATCAGCGCGATGCCGATGAGGTTCAGCGTCGACGCGAGTTTCGCGCTCAGGGCATCGTCCTGCCTGTGCCGCTCGACGTTCTCGGCGACCACGAGGCCCATGCGCGCCTTCTCGCTTTCACTATCGATGGTAAGCGCTTCCTTGAAGTATTCGCGCGCTTTCTGAGTGTCGAAGAGGTTGAGGCCGGCTTCGCCCATGAGGCAGAGGCGCTCGATGTTTCCCGGCGAGAAGCGGTTGGCCTCGTGGAGCAGCTTCAGGGAATCGCTCGGCCTGTCGAGCCTGAGATGGATCTTCGCCAGCTCGGTCATGACCGTGACGTTGTTCGGCGCCAGGCCGTCCGCCATCTGCAGGATGCGTTCGGCGACGGCGAATTCCTTGCGCTGGTTCAACTGCTGCCCGGCGAGGAGCAGGAACTCGAAGGCATCGGGAACCTGGCTCGCGATCAGCTTGAGGAGTTTGAAGGTCCGGCTGCGATCCGGCATCTCGCTGTCGATCGCTGACTTGATCATGGCCCCTATGCGGCCGGAGTTGCGGCTGAGGCTGCTGATAAACTGCACCGCCTCGTCGAAGGTCTCGATCCGGAACGGCTTCTCGAGCACCTTCGTGCAGCTCGTGTCCTCGAGGATGCGGAAGTTCTCTTTCGCGATGTTGCCGCTCAGGATGATGAGCGGGATCTTCTTGAGTTCGGCCTTCATGCGTATCCGGTTGAAGAAGCACAAGCCGCTCAAGCCCTTGCAGCGCCAATCGAAGATGACCAGATCGTAGGGGAATTTCTCGATCGAGGCCCAGGCGTCCTTGGCGCTGGCGAAGACGTCGACGTAACCCGACGTGATCTGCTCGAGGTAGTTGCTCAGCAGCTGGGTGAGCGATTCGTCCTCGTCGACTATCAGCGCGTTGAGGCGATCCTTGGCTTTATCCTGGTTCAGCCCTTCGATCTGCAGCTGGATGGCTAAGGATATCGCGACAGGCTCGGTCTTCTTCGGGGCCGCTTTCTCCTGGTCGGCGTCACCGTCGAGATCGGTGCTGGCATTGGGTTTGGGGCTGCTGGCGTTCTTAAGGAGCTGCAGGTCGAGGCCGAGATCCGCGCCGAGCCCCCTCTGGATATAAAACTGCGATTCCTGCTGCGGTTTAGCCTGGGGCTTGAAGAAATCGGCGATAAGCTTCTGCATCACCTCGAAGGTGAAAGGCTTGACGACGAACTTCGCCTGCTTGTCAGGGCCGAGGCCGAGGATATCGTCCTTCGTCACCTGTCCCGCGGCGAGGACCATCGGCGTCTCCCGAAAAGCCTCGCGGGCTCTCAGCTGACGGAAGAATTCCGAACCGGAAGGCCCCTTCATCCGCCAATCGATGCAGATGAGATCGTAATTCTGCGCGAGCATCTCGGGCGTGACGTCCCGCGCGTGCGGCTGCGCTTCGATATGCTTCGCGCCCATCGTGGTCAGGTAGTTCGCTATGAGAGTGCGCATGCCCTGTTCCGGTTCGACGAGGAGCACGGTATTCAGCCCAGGGATAATCGATTGCTGCGACATGATCTTGTCTGCCTTCAACTACAGGTCTTTACTGAGAGGGGATTGAGCCCATTTTATCATGCGCGCATTCTGATTGCTGCACAGGTGTCGGATTTTTAGACGATTTTTGCGGGACCTCACGATGCTCAAGACCAAGATTAAGTATCGAAAACCATTGGCCTAAGAATCCACGGCCGACGATGGGGGCCGGGGGCGGCGAAGCCTGGTACGGCTTTCGCATAAGGCTGAGCAGTTGTCTGTTCCTCAACCCTGTCTCCGAGGATGCTATGAAGTTACCTGCTCTGGGCGCCGCTATTTCCCTTGGCCTTGTTTTCACCCAAACGTCCTGCACCCCTTCGAGTAGCCATAAGAAGAAGTCCAACCTCCCGGACCCTGCGATCTATTTCGTCCATGGCGACGTCAACGAGCTCATCAAGGGCGCGGTCGTCGATAACGATGGCCTGATCGATGCGAGCCGGGTCGACGATCTCAAGGATTTCGAACTCGTGAGCTACAGCCTCTTCACCCAATACGTGGAACGGGCCCAGGTCCAGCAGATCAACAGCCAGCAGGATCTCGAGACGGCCAACAGCACGAACAGCGAAAGCAGCAGCGAACCCTATCACAGCGATTACGCTTTCGTGAGCGTGGGCTCGACCATCGACTATCAAGACACCAATAAGAACGCCGCGGAGATGGATTATCCCTCGTTCCAGTTCACGGTGAAAAACGGCAAGCTGGCTTTGGCCTCCATCAGCGGCGAAGAAGTCGAGGCCGTGCACTACAGCGTGAAAGACGGCGGCAACGCCTTCAGCCTCCTGATGCGCGTTAAGGACACCAGCATCGGCGATGGCCTCCTCTCGGCGGTCTTCATCCGTAAGACGCCCGAGAAGCCTTATCGCATCGTGAACGCGCCGGAGAACTATTACCTCGAAGGCGACGGCATCGCGATACCCTGGAAGCAGACGATCAAACTCTCGGCCTGCGGCCCCAACTCGGCGACCGTGAAGAACGCTGTCGAGACAGGTATGGCGGCTTGGTCGAAAGCCGGTGATTTCCAGTCGAACCACATCGGCGGCAACCTCTATACGATCGACATCAAAGACGATCCGCGTCCTTTCAGCGACTTGAATCAGAACTGCGTTCGTTTCATCGACTCTTATAAGATGGAAGACCAGGAGAGCCTGGCCGTGATGGGCATCACGCTCTCGACGGTCGACGACAACGCTCAGGAGCTCATAGGTGCCAACGTCTTCATCTTCAAGGACGCCGTAAAACGCTCGGGCATGACGACGATCAGCGTCCTGACCCACGAGCTCGGCCACGCGATCGGTTTCGGTCACGAGTTCTCGACCGCGACCAAGACGGCTTTGCCTTCGATCATGGGTTATGATGGAGTCGAGAACATTACGGACGCCGACCGCGCAGCCGTGAAATATCTCTACCCCGTCGACGCTTCGAGCGCGGATTCGACCGTAGATTCCAAGGGTGACATGACCGCGCACTAAGAGCACGGTCCCCCTCAGGAAAGCGCCTTTATCCCGACGGATAAAGGCGCTTTTTCCATTTAGATTGTGTATCAACGTCCAGCTGGATAACGCCTTTTTTAAGGCCATACTCTTTAGGTTGGGACGTTACGATGGCGAAATTCATCTCTAAGACCTTGCTTACGCTCGCACTTTTCGCTTCACCGGGCTTTTCCTCTACGCCAAATAATAAGACTGCAAAAACCCTGAGCCATGACGCGGCTCTGCAGGCTTTGAACGATCTTGCTCAGATCACGCAGATGGACGTCGATACGAGCCTGACCGATATCGTGGATCGTTATTACCAGCTCCCCAAAACCGAGGGCCTGGCCCAGACCGCGGTGGAAGCATTGTTCGATGAACAGGGCCTGGCGGGCTGGACCGCGGCGGTGGAAGATTTCACGAGCCTCGCGGACGTGATCTACGCGGATTATCCGGCGAGCCAGAAGAAGGCGCTCGACCAGCGTTATAAAGCCGATCAAGCCGCTCTCAAGACCTTCGAGGGATTGATCAACTCCTATGTGGCGAAGGTCCATCCCGGCTATCGGTTCCTGGAAGCGACGAAGCTCCAGGCGAAGGCCAAAGGCCGCGGCGTGAAGATCGCGGTCTTCGATGTGTTCGATGCCGAGATCCTGGCTTCGCAAAGCAAGTCGCACGGCAAAGCCGTGATCGACCAACCGCTCACCTTCGGCAATCCCGTAGAGCTCAATCATGGCAATACCGTGATCGACATCATCCTTACGCTGGCGCCCGAAGCGGAGATCATCCCTGTTCAAGCCGATGCGCAGTCCTACGGCGCCGCGCTGGAAGCCATCCTCGCCCGCGATGATATCGACGTCGTGAATATGAGTCGGGCTTTTGCCGACGCAGCGGATCACGTTCACCTGGAGCCGCGTTTCAAGCAGGCCTTGACGGCCATCGTGCAGACGAAGGTCGTGGTGAAGGCCCTGGGCAATACCGGGACGGACCTCGACGGAGCCCTGACCGACATTCGCGTGAAGAAGAACCTGGGACCCGTGAACAACCTCGCCGGTTACGATCTTCCTCTGATCAAAGACGCCTATGCGGAGAACGCGGCGGACGATCTCCTGCTCTTCGCTGAGAACCTTTCGTTGTTTGCGGATTCTATCGCCCTGACCGCGACGATTCCCGGCGCCGACGCGGCCGTGGCCGCCCGCACCTTGGGAGTTCCGGCGGAAGGCATCTGGAGCGAAGCCAGCCAGTCCTATGAATCGGGAAGCTCATTCGCGGCGCCGCAGCTGACCGCGCTTATCGCTCTGCTCACCGAGGCGGCGAAGGCTAAGGATGCGACGCTCTCGCCTGTCCAGGCGCGCGGCGCAGCGCTGCGTGCGTTGAAGGCGAGCGCCAGCCTCGGAAGCCAGACCGTCGCCGAGTGGGGCCTGGGTCTTCCGAATGGCGACGCCGCCCTGCTCAAGCTTTGATCGCGACGGTCAGCTTGATCGTGAAGCCGCTGGTCACATCCCCTTCGATCGTCGGGATCTGCAGCGAGCTCCCGTCGGAGAAGACATTGTCGGTCGCCAGGCTGATCTTCGACAGGTTCGAGCTGCTGCCGGTATAACCGCTCGTGGCATAGACGAGTTTCGCCTGATCGGCCGGCAAGGCGAGCTGCGAGGTGGCCACCTTGTTGCGCGCGCTCGTGATGTCGCTCGCCGTCTTGTAGATCTCGAAGTGTATATGCGGCCAGCGTCCCGAGTAGCAGCCGGGGAAGATCGATGTGAAGGCGACCTTGCCGTCCGCGTCGGTGACCTGGACGCCGCGCAGGTAGTTCAGATTCTTCGCGGAGCCGCTGTAGAGCGAGTAGTTGCCGCTTTGATCGCAGTGCCAGATATAGATCGCATAACCTTCCAACGCCCCGCAGCTCCCGTTCAGATTTACGAGACTCAGCTCCACGGTGAGCGGCACGCCGGCGGCGACGCCGCTCACGCCGTCGAAGCTCGAGGTGATGTCGCTGCGGATGATGCCGGAGAGGGCGAGCGCGTTCACGCCGTTCGAACCGTCGCCCGGATAGGGGCCTTCCGTCTCCTCGGGGATCAGGGCGCAGGTGCCGGAGACTCCGCTGGATGTCGTGCTGGTGGCGGTGGAAGCCGTGGTCGTAGCGGTCGACGTGCCGTCGGCCGTCGTCGTGGTGCCCGCGGCCGCAGTCTTGTTATCCGAGCCGCAGGAGACGAGAGGTATAAGGCCCGCGGCTCCGAGCCAGGCAAAGGCCTGGCGGCGGTTCAAGGCCTGCTGACGAAGGCGCGTGAGGTCTTCCGCCAACGAATGGCCGTGCGCGGGTTCTTCCTCGTGACCGTGTTTGATCTTGGCGCCCTCGAGATTCACGCGTTCGAGCTTTCTCATGTTCACATCTCCCCTTGGTTTCGCAGCGACTGACTTGCCGTCATCGGCGTCATGGAGAGAATATCGGAATTTCTGAAAACCCCGTGAATGTTCTTTTGTAAGACTTGGTAACAAACTTTGCGGGGCTGTATCGAGGTGTAACGAAGGCGGGAAAGCGAGGGCGGCTCTCTCGGAAAGCCGCCCGAAATCGATGTTAAAGGGAAAGGGGTTTGAAAGCGGAGACGCGGGTGTAAACGCCCGGGTAGCCGTCTTCAGCGCAACCGTTGCCCCAGCTCACGATGCCGACCAAGGTGAACTTGGTTCCATCGTATGTGTAGAGCGGTCCGCCGGAGTCGCCTTGGCAAGAATCCTTGCCGGGAGAAGCCGCGCAGATGCTGCCGTTGTAAATGGTCTCACCGTAATCCTGCGAGCATTCGTCGTTCGATACGACGGCGACCGAAGTATAACGGAGGGACTTGCTCACGCTGCTGCCGCCTTCGCTCGTCGTGCCCCAGCCAGCGACATAGGTCGTGGCGCCGGACGCCGGCAGGGCCGAGTTCGTGTTCAATGGCACAG
>JASLCY010000239.1 GCA_030151925.1 Oligoflexus sp. | reverse complement strand
CTCCAGTGAGCACCAATGTGTAAAGACTGCCGGAAAAAATCACAATACCTAGCGCAAATGACCACCCGGCGATTTTGATGAGTGTGGAATCGATCTTGGAGGCGAGGAAACCTAAGATTACGAGGGCAAGGGCGTGATACATCTGATAGCGCACGCCTGTTTCGAAAATAGCGAGGTCTTCGATAGGAACACGGGTCTTAAGAGCATGCGCGCCGAATGCGCCAATACCTACACCAAGGCCCGCAAAGAGAGAGCCGATAGCTGACCAAAACGTCCAATTCATAGACCTCTGCCCCCATACAACTTAGGGACAGAGGTATATCACAGTTCGGCCCGCGCGGGCGACCCTCAAACGAGCGTGAAAATCAATTGATCGCTCACGTCTCCATCGATCGCGAGTATATTGGTGCTCACCGCGAACTCCTCGACGACATAACGCGCCAGGCGCTCCGCGCTTTGAGCGTCGGCGAGTTTTTCCTCGAAAAACGCTCCGTCGTGAGTGTGGAGGCCGTCTCGCTTCAGACTCGCGTAAAACGCTCTTACGACCTCATCATGCCGGGCATCGAGCCCGTAATGAGCCCTGAGGACGGCCCGGACGCGCGCTTCGCCGTCAGGGGCGAAGAGAAGCTGAGCCAGGCTCCTGCCCGGGGCTTCGATCGAAACGAGCGACACCGCGGCTGCGAACCCGCCGAGAGCCTGACGACGCGAATAAGTCTTGGATGCTTTCATGGTCCACCTCTCTTCAGATGTTCGTGCTTTGCGGAATGCGGGACGGAAGCAGATGCGTGTAGGGCCGGCGCGATTTGTTCCTCAGGACGATATCCGCCTCGACCTTCGCCAGGTTCGCCTGGAATTTCACCAGCGCCGCGAGCACGCGCGGGTCGAGGAAGTGTCCGGGCGCATAGAAGCCGAGCTGCGAATAGTTCACCGTCCCGAGGAATTCGAGCGTCTGGATTTGTTTGATCGCGACGTCGAGCGGCGGCAGCAGGTCGAGATAATCCTTCTCCGTCATGCCCTCGAGAGAGGGAGCCGCGCGATAGCCCGACATCGGGGCTGCGGGCAGGTAGATCATGTCCGAATGCTGCGAGAAGTTCACCGCCGCGTGCTGAGGCCCCGAGGTGAAGATGATCATCGTGCAGGTATCGATAAGCTGGGCCCTGTCGTTGACCCCGCCGTTCGCGGCGAAGTCCTTTACGCTTCCGCCCTTGCTCGCCGCGATCTCCGCGGCCCAGGCCTGCAGCTCGGTGTCGGCGCGGACGGTCGCATCGTCCCGGTAGTAGATGCTTACGTAATCGCTCGCCCACGCATGGATCGCGTTCCAGATCTGCAGGCCGTCGTCCCGATAATGATAGACCGGAAGATCGGCTTTGGCAGCGACGCCGTTGGTCTGCATGCGGGTCGGCAGGAAGTTGCCGCTGAAGCTGTAATTCAAGCGTTCCTTGGCGAGCAGGGCGTAGTTCGTCTCCTTGGACGAGCCCAGGAGGCGATCCACCGATTGGCCCGGCTGGATCAGGCGAGTGACCGCCAGGTAGTTGATCGGCAAGGTCCCTTCGAAATGCGGCGTGATAAGGCCTGAAATCGGATGGGTGACATGCAGGTGGCGATGGGTCGCCACCGCGATCGGCTCCATCAGGAGATGCGTGAAGCCGAGATGGGTGAGCACCTCGTGATAGGCATAGTGAGCGATCCAGGCGATCGTCTTCGCCATCGTCCATCCCCAGTCATGGTCCGGGGTGAAGACGGGATAAGCGCGCGGGTCCTGACCGCATTGGATCGCGACGGCCTGGATGAGGTCGCTCGACTTCGGACGGGCGAAGAGCATCATCGGCTGGTAGATGTATTTGTTCGCGCCCGAGGGATGTTTACCCGACTCGAGCAGGCTCAAGGCCTCATAGTCGACCATATACACGCGGCCGCTGCTCAAGGCGTCGGCCAGGCTATCGCCCGCGAACGCGTCGGTGCTGGTGAAATGCTGGTTGGTCACCGGGAATTTCTCGGGAAGGGCTGCGACCTTCTTCAGCATGTTCGGGTTGGGGCCGGCCGTGAAGGAATGCGCGAAATAATCGTCTTTCAACGCGTTCTGCATCGGATCGATAGGATCCACTCTCTGGAAGAGCGCCTTGTAGTCCTCGAGCGAGCGGGCCTTGGTTCCGTTCGTGAAATAACCGCAATCGGGAAGATAGTAATTGAAGAGCTCCATCAGGTTCTTTTCCTTCAGGAACTTGGCGATCTCGAGCGGGCTCTTCTCCGGCAAGGATACGTTGCTCTTCCAACCGGTCTTCGCAAAGATCGCGTCGGTATTCGCGCGATTCATGTACATGGCCTTGAGGAGCTTGACGGTCCAGAGCTGGCCGCCTTTATCCACCTCATCGACCTTGGTGCTGATGGGCAGGCCGTAATCGTAGTTATATCCGTAGTTGCCGCGCATGGTCTCAAGATCGGCGCTGCGGGTCGCGGTGGTATCGTTCTGCGGAAGCGTGTAGCTGCTCATAATGCGTCCTTCCCCTGCGTTTATTTGGATTTGAGTTGGGCGTTATCGGGATTGAAGGAGCTGACGGCCCAGGCTTCGACTATCGTGATGCCGTAGGTTCCCGAGGCCGCTTTCTGCGAAGGGTCGCAGCCGATCGAATTCACGTATCGTTCAAAGGCCCTGTCCTTGGCCGTGCTGCTGTCGCTCGGAGCGCTTTCGATGAAGTCGTCGGCGAAGGCGTTTACGGCCGCGGTGTCCACGGTCCTGGCATAACTTTCCTTGATGGTCTTCACGATGCATCGACGGAGGGCTTCTTTCTGGTCGGGCGTCGCCTGGAGAGTCGAGGATCCGACGGTCTTGCACGCGATCATGGACATTAATCCAAGAACCTGGAGGATGTTTCGATACATCAAGATCTTACCTTCGCGGTTGGAGTGATCGAAAGCAGGCCTGCGCGCCGGGCTTTCGGAAGAAATTTCGCTTTAAGATAGGCTAACACGAAGCGGGCCGGCAGAAGACGTCCCGGCAATATTAAGGCGGCTCCCTTTCGGACCGCGTTGCGATCCGATAACATGAAAGGATCACGATCAGTCGTTTTTAGGCCGCCCGGAGGTGAGAATGCCGACCTTGAAGAAGTTCGTTTTTATGGGAATTTTAGCTGCGACCGCAGGCGGACTGGTTTACCAGCAAGCCTGCAAGTCCGTGAACGCGGACGCGAGCAAGACCAGCGGCGTGATCGACAACCTGGTGATCAAATCCCAGATCCGCTCCTTCAACGACACCCAGAAGAAATTGATCGCGGCGGAAAAATCCGGCGCGACCGCCTGCGATAAACTCGACATCCTCTGGGACAAGATCCTCGACACGAAGCAACCCGAGGACAAGATCCTCCCGCCCGACGGCATAGGCAAGGAGATCATCGCGTTCGGCAACGGCTCGGCCCTTCGCTTCTGGCGAGCGTTCCAGGGTTGGACGCAGGACGAGGGCGGTTCCGACATCAGGCCCTACGAAGAGCTCACCACCAATTACGTGCGCCTCACGCACCGCTACAGCGTGCTGGCGAAGATGAGCTTCGTCGTCGATAAAGCGGCCGTCGCCAAGCTCGGTTACACGGGCCAGTACGCGGAAGGCAACACGTGCGTGCTCGGTCGCCTGTCGAGCGCCGTGCCGACCAGCGTCAAGGATCGCTTCACTCCGGCTTTCGCCGGTAAATTCTTCCAGGACGGCAATACCGAGACCCAAACCCTGATCGTGCAGCACGACATCGGCGGGCAGAGCTCGGGTACGGATTACACCGTGAGCCCTTCGCAGGAGAAGGGGATCGACAACAACTTCTATACCCACTACCTCTCCAACCGCCTGAGTTTCGAAAAGGGCGTTCTCTCCGGCGTAGGCGCCTTCTCGCGATTCTTCTACTCAGCGCAGTGGATGGCGAAGAACGTGCTCGGCCTTAAGTATGTGATCGATCCTCGCGAGCTCCAGGCCAACCATCTGGCGGCCAAAGGCACCGACGGCCGCACCATCGCTTCGCCCAAGGGGCCGCGTTTCGTTTGGTTTACGGCGCCTTCGGCTAAAGTGCGTTCGCAGTTCAGCGAGATGGCAAGCGAGGACCTCGACTTCCGGAAACACTTCTTCTCCCTCAATAGCGCCAGGCAGAAGGCGGGCGCTCTGCCGGTCTTCAACGTCTACGCCTCGGATGCCTGGACCTATGAGCCTGAAAAGGACGCGACGCTCATCGGCCAGATGGTAGCCACTTCGGATTTCGTCGCTTCGGAAGCGGCCGACGTCCGCCTCTTCTTCAAGCACTCGGCGCAGTTCCAAAAGGTGCCTGA
>JASLCY010000223.1 GCA_030151925.1 Oligoflexus sp. | reverse complement strand
CTTCGAGATCAGGTGCTCGATCCACTGCGGAGGGGTGAAGAACTTCACGTAGGGATCGTTAGGAGCGTATTTGCCGACGTTCTTCGCCACCGCCGCGAACACGTCGATGCCCACGACGTCCATGGTGCGGAAGGTCGCCGAGCTGGGGCGGCCCACGGTCTTGCCGGTGATCGCGTCGACGGTCTCGATGTTGAGGCCGAGCTCGTCCATGTGCTGGAACGCGGCGACCATGCTGAAGGTCCCGATGCGGTTGGCGATGAAGTTGATCGTATCCTTCGCGTGCACGATGCCTTTGCCGAGGTTGCGCTCGATCCAGTCGGTGAGCGAATCCATCAGTTTCTTATCGGTGTTCGGATGCGGGATCACCTCGAGCAGCTTCATGTAGCGAGGCGGGTTGAAGAAGTGGGTCCCGAAGAAGCGGGCCTGGAAGTCCGGGCTCAGGTCTTCCGCCATCTGCTCGAGCGAGAGGCCCGAGGTGTTGGTCGTCACCGGGATGTGCGGCCGCGCGTATTCGGAGATGCGCTTCAGGATGGATTTCTTGATGTCGAGGCGCTCGGCCACGACTTCGATCACCCAATCGACGTCGGCGAGGACCGAGATATCGTCATCGAAATTGCCGGGAATCAGATTAGCGATCACCGATTCCGATGCGAGGGGGGCTGGCTTCAGCTTCTTGAGGTTCTCAATCGCGAGCGTGGCGATCGTCGAACGGAAGTTCTTGCCGATGGCGGCCGCGATCTTGGGATCCTTATGAGGCTCTTGCGACGGAAGATCCAAAAGATGCGTGCGAACGCCAGCGGCTGCCAAATGGGCTGCGATCTGCGCTCCCATCACGCCGGCACCGAGAACGGCGGCTCGGTGAATTTTGAGTGTCATAGGGAACTCCTCGAGATTGGAACTTAAAGTAGAGGGAGCCAAACGTAAAAAAAGCGAATTTGGTGCCCTGATCGTTCACCAAATCCGCTGAGCTTTCAAGGACAAACCATCAGAGAGACAGGTAGTTTTTGATAGTCGCCGCCACCTGCTCGGGAGTGAAGCCATATTCTTTGGCCAGGGCCTCGGCTGGCGCGCTGTCGCCGAAGTGGTCGACGCCGATATTGAGACCCTGATGGCCCGTATATTTCTGCCAGCCCAAGGTCGTGCCGGCTTCGATAGACACGCGTTTCGTGCATTTCGGGCTCAGGACGCTCTCCTGGTAGCTCTTCGGTTGCTCGTCAAAGAGTTCCCAGCATGGCATGGAGACAACTTTGACTTTATATTTATTCAGCAGGGCCGCAGCCGCGAGCGCGAGAGGAACCTCCGAACCGGTCGCGAACAAAATGACTTCTGGATTTTCGACGTCCTGCACCGCATACGCACCGAAGCGCGCCTGACTGATGGTTTTCGGATCGAGATGCAGAAGCGGCAATTTCTGACGAGTGAGGCAGAGCGCCGAAGGGCTTTCCGGAAGGTTGATCGCCACCTCCATCATCACCTGAGTCTCATACGCATCGGCCGGGCGCATCACGTAGAAGTTCGGGATCATGCGCAGCGACATCACGTGCTCGATCGGCTGGTGGGTCGGGCCGTCCTCGCCGAGGAAAAACGAATCGTGGCTGAACTCATGGATCACGCGGCAGCGCTGCAGAGCGCCGAGGCGCAGCGCGGCGCGCGAATAATCCGCGAAAGCGAGGAAGGTCGCGTCGAACGGAATCATGCCGCCGTGCAGGGCGAGGCCGTTGGAGATCGCCGACATCGGGAATTCGCGCACGCCGAAAGCGATGTTGCGGCTGTTCGGGCTGTCTTCGCCGTGGAAATCGCCGACTTTCTCGACCCATTGCTCGGTCATGTTCGAGCCGTCGAGGTCCGCTGAGCCGCCGATGAAATTCGGCACGGCGTCCGCCCACTTCTCGATGATGTCGCCGAAAGCGTTGCGGGTCGCGACCGGCTTGCCGGCGGGCCAGGTGATCGCCGGCAGGTCGGTGAAGGCCTGCTTCTCGTAATAGGCTTCGTACTTCGCCTTGAATTCCGGTTTGCCGAGCTTCGCTTCGAACGCCTTCTGCCACTCCAGGACTTCGTTCTTCCGTTTCTCGAAGTTGCGGCGGAAGTGGGAGTAGGATTCCTGCGGCGCATGGAAGCCTTCCGCGGGCAGGCCGAGCTTCGCGCGCGTCTTCACCCGCTCTTCGGCCGGCAGCGGGGAGCCGTGGGTATCGCTCGAGCCTTCCATCGAATAAGCGCCGTGCGCCATGGTCGAAGCGCCGATGATGAGCAGGGGCTTGTCGCGTTTATCGTCTTTCGCGCGGTTCAGGGCGCGACGGAGGTCGTCGTGATCGTGGGCGTTCACGGTGATCACTTCCCAGCGCATGCCTTCGAAGACTTTTTTGTAATCGTCCGAAGCCACGCGATCGATGGTGCCGGCGATCTGGACCTTGTTCTGATCGTAGTACCAGACGAGCTGATCGAGGCGAAGGTGACCCGCGAGCGAGGCGGCGCCCAGGGTGATGTCTTCCTGCATGCAGCCGTCGCCCATCAGGACCCAGGTCTTGTGGCGGAAGAGCTCACGGTCGAGAGCCGCTTCCTGATGGCGGGAGGCGATCGCAAAACCGACTGACATCGCGGCTCCCTGGCCCAGCGGTCCCGTCGTGCATTCGACGCCGGGCGTCATGAAGTTTTCAGGGTGGCCCGGAGTGCGTGATTTGAATTGGCGGAACTGCTTCAAATCGTCCATATCCAGCCAACCGATGTAGTGGAGCATGGTATAGATGAGCATCGATTCATGGCCGGCGCTCAGGATGAAACGATCGCGGCCCAACCATTTGGTATTCGCGGGATCGAAGCGAAGGTACTCGGTAAAAAGGAGATAGGCGAAATCCATACTGGACATCGCGCCGCCCGGGTGGCCCGATTTGGCTTTATCAACGACGTCGATCACCAAACCTTTGAGAGTGTTGATCGTCTGCAAGTCATTCATGAGCTGCCCTCGCTGGAGAGTATAGGATGCGCGGGAGTATAGCGAGGCAGCTCGGCTTGGTCAACTCAGCTCTTAGAGCAGGGACCCGGCGTTCGGAAGATCCTGCGCGCTCGGCAAATCACCGAGCGCGAGCGGCAGAGTGAGGACGCCCTTGCTGCCGCGACTGAGGCGCACGCTCACCTTCTCGCCGGCCTTGTGCTTGTCGAGGAAGTCCTGGAGGTCGCTGGCGCTGCGGATCGTCGTCTTGCCGATCGCCATGATGAGATCGCCGACCTGCAGCCCGGCTTTCGCGGCCGGTCCGTCGACGATGAGGTTCTCGATGAGGACGCCGCCCTTCACGTCGTCGCCGTGGATATGATCGAGATCGTCGAGGCTCGCGAGGTTGCGGGGGACGATGCCGATCCAGGCGCGCGAGAGTTTGCCCTGATGGATGAGCTCGCGGCTCGCTTTGACGAGCAGGGCGGCGGGTAGCGCGGCGCCGAGGTGCGCGGGGCCTTCGGCATTGAAGACCGCCATGCCCACGACTCGTCCCCGCGTATCGACCAGCGGCCCGCCGGCGACTCCGGGGTGCGTGGGGCGATCGATCAACCAGTGGCGGCCATAGCTTCCTTCGACGGTGTCGGTGGCCGCTAGGTTGGTCTTGATCATAAGGAATCTTAAGCTCTTGCCAAACATGAGAAGCGGATCGCCGATTCGCGAAAGTTTCGAGTCGCCGAAATCGATGCCCCCGAAGGCTTTTCCGCTCTTCAATTCGAGTATGGCAAGATCGAGGCTCGCATCGGCGCCCAAGAGTTGGGCAGCGTAGACCTTGCCTTGGTCCGAGGCGACCTCGAAGCGGCTCGAGCCTTCCAAGGCCCTGAACGTCGTCGCCACGTGGCTGCCGTCCGGCAGCACGAAGCCCGTGCCCAGGACGGTGGCGCCTTTCCCTTGCGGGATGGCGGTTTGGAAGAAGTAGGCGTAGGGATCGTAAGCCTGCCCCTGGCGCTGCGGCCTCTCCGGTGCGCGGATCGTGACAAGGTTATGGCGAATGCGCGGGAGGATCTCTTCGGACGAGGCTTGAGCAAGGCTCGGGCCGGGAAGCAAGAGAAAAATGAAAAAAAACGGAAACGCGCGCACGGGAACCCTCCCTCGATGAGAGCTAAGTATATCACAAGGAAGACTGGCAGAAGAGGCCCTAACTATGTTAAAAGATACGGTAACCCAAAAGTTTTTAGAAGCCGCTGCTTCTTACGATTAGGTCCTTCCAAAGAGGTGCTCTCTTGAAATCGTGGCAACGCACTTTTTTCCTGACATCAGCTATCGCGATTGGTGTGGGATTACTCGCCGTCCTCTCCGGGCTCGGAATCGTCGGCTACATGGTCTACTTCAGCGACCCGAGCGAACTGAAGAAGTCGACGATCCTCGCGCGCATCAACGAGGAGACGACGCTCTACACGCTCGACGAGCAGCATAAGATCGGGAGCTTCTTCAACGAGGAGCACAGGAGCTACGTGACGATCGACCAGATCCCCGAGAACATGATCCGGGCGATGGTCGCGTCGGAGGACAAGAACTTCTTCCAGCACTACGGCGTCGACCCGGTCGCCATCGTCCAGGCCTTCGCCGAAGGCGTGAAGAACGGGATGAAGTTCCACCGCGGCGGCTCCTCGATCACGCAGCAGACGGTGAAGAACATCATGGACCACCGCGAGCGCTCGTTCTCGCGTAAATTCAAGGAATTGATCCGCGCGTTCCAGATGGAGCGGCTCTATTCCAAGAAGGAGATCCTCGAATTCTACCTGAACCAGTTCCACGTCACGGCCAACGGCAAGGGCATCGGCATCGCGGCGCGCTATTACTTCAACAAGGACGTGAGCCAGCTCAATCTCGTCGAGTCGGCTTTCATCGCCGGCTCGGTGAAGGCGCCGAACAAGTACAACCCCTTCGTGAAGTACTCGCGCAAGGATAAGGAGACCGCTTGGAACGAAGCGAACTGGCGGAAGAACTACGTGCTACGCCGCATGCTCGAGCAGGGCTGGATCACCGAGGAGCAATTCAAGGAAGCCTTCGACCAGCGCGTGCCGTTCAACCTCGGCAAGTTCGGCAACAACGAGGTCTCCCTCGTCTCCCTCATCCGTTCGCAGCTCGATAAGAAGGAGATCCTCGACGCCCTCGGCATGGATTCGATCAGCGACCTGAGCCACGCCGGCCTCAGGGTCTACACGACGATCGACAAGCGCCTGCAGGACGAGGCGCAGCTCATGATGCGCCGCGACCTCTCGCGCCTCGAGATGATCCTCAAGGATTATACGGTCGAGCCGCCCAGCTCCTACCACTACCTCCGCAGCCTCATCCCGAACCAGTTCTATTACGCGAAGGTCACGCGCGTGGAGAAGGGCAAGGAGCCGAAGGTCTACGTGGATTACGGCCTCCCGAAAGGCGTGATCCCGGCCGAGGCGCTCATCCGCACGGCCAAGATCCTCTCGATCCCCACCTATAAGGAATACACCTGGCACCTTAAGGACCTGCTCGACAAGATCAAGGTCGGCGACGTGGTCTTCACCGAGGTGATGGACATCAACGAGGAGACGCACGAAGTCGTGGCCGAGCTCAAGAAGAAGCCGGCGGTCAACGGCGGCCTGATCTCGCTCGACGAAGGCGAAGTGCGCGCCGTAGTCTCGGGCTTCGATTCCGAAGGCTTCAACCGCGCCGTGTTCGCGACTCGCCAGCCGGGTTCGGTGTTCAAGTCGGTCGTGTTCTTCGGCGGCCTGCAGATGGGCTGGACCATCCTCGATAAACTCCCGAACGAGCGCCGTCTCTTCGGTTTCCAAGCGAAACTCTACTCCCCGCGCGGCGACCACCCTTC
>JASLCY010000220.1 GCA_030151925.1 Oligoflexus sp. | reverse complement strand
GGACTCATCGCGAGTTCCCTTCGGCGAGAGGTCGCTGGCCGCATAGATCGAACGGAGATCCGGTTCGGCGAGCGCCTCGTAGAGTGGTTTGGAATAACGCTTCATAAAATCCCGGGTGATGACGCCGCGCGCCGTGCACGCGTTGTAGCGCGTATAGCCCTTATACGAACGGGAGCCGGCCAGGACGCGGATCAGCCCCTCGTCCGTGTTGGACGCGGCCTCGTGCCGACGCGCATAAAGATAAGCGACGGGCAGGCTGCGGAGATCGAAGCCGAGTTGTTTCGCGCATTCACGCCAGAAGGCGGATTGATGCACGTCGCGCGGCACGGGCGCCTTGAAGTGGCACCAGTTCTCTTCTTCGCCCGCGCCCAGCATGCCGCAGAGGCCTTGATGCGGGCAGGGCGCGAGGAAAGTATGCGTCGCCCGCAAAGGTTCGCGCAGGGCGCTCAGGCGCCGGCTCTCGAGCCTTCGTCCTGATTCGACCCAGAGAATGGTGTCGGCCCTTGTCAGGAGCGGGAGAAGTTTCTCGAGCTCGCTCTCCGGCAGCTCCGAGAACACGTGGCTGATGACGAGCATGAACGGCTCGTCCGGGATCTTCGTGCCTATCGTCACGTTCGCGTCGAGTTCTTTGATCTTCCGCGCCGCGTATTGCATCGCTTTCTGCGAACGGTCAAGGGACACCACGGTCCGGAAATGCCCGGGCGCGAACGCCAGGACTTCGCGGCTCGCTCCGCCCGTGCCGCACCCCCAATCGACGAGCGTGCGGGGCCAGGGCGCGACCGGTTCCGGCAGAGCTTCGAGCACGGCTCGCCACTTCCACCGGATGCGCTGCGCGAGCGTCTCGTCATAAGCCGCGAGCAAAGCTTCGTCCGCCCAGTAATCAGGCAAAAATCCCTGTGCGTCGAGGTATGATTGGCGCAGCTTTTTGATTCGCTGCCAGGCGTTCGCGTCCATGAGGTCCTAGGAAAACAGAATAAAAAAAGGAGTCCACGAGGGACTCCCGGTCTTCTACGCGAAGTCGGTTTTACTGTCCACCAGCTCTTTGCTCGAGCCTTTGCACGATATTTTCAAGGATATCGATGGGGAAACCGTCTTTCACGTGTTCGATATACATGCTGCCCTCGGGTTCGCCGTCAGGATCGGCCTTGTGATGCGAAAGGATCCGCTCGACCAGCTCCCGGCGGTATTGTTCTTGTTGAAGGCGCTTTTTGAAATGACGATCAAACGAAATGACCATAGCGTTCCTCCCTTAATTCCTTGGCCCCTCAGGCTCCAACGGACTCATTGAAGCCGCACTTTGATCCTATCAAAAACGGAAGATTGTTGCCCATGAGAATCCCCGGTCACCGCCCCGTATGCTCCCTTTTTGGTCAGTCTTCTCCGGGCTTTGCACGATTTCCTTCAGGAACCCCTGATCGGAACCGATAGAGCGATCGGAGGTAAAAAGCATGAAAACTTATCAAAATCTTGGCCTTACAGGACTTGCCGCCCTGGCATTCATCCTGACCTCCTGTTCGAATTCGGGCAAAGGCGACGCCGCCCCTTCTTCTACGTCACCTCAAGCTCAGCAGGATGCCCCGTCGTCCGACGCTGACGTCGCAAAACAAGCCCGGATCGTGATTACGCCCAAAGCCCAGTTCGTCGACCTTTCGGGTTATATCGTCGGCCAGGCCGCGAGTTCGTCGCTCGCCTCGATCGTCGATCAAAGCGGCAAAGTCGGCTTCTTGAATGTAACGCCAGGAACTTACGATATCGTCCTCGCCGGCAAGCAGGTCGCCGCGGACGGCACCAAACTCCCGGTCGCTCTCCGCGTCTCGGGCATCAAGGTGAACGCCAGCGCCGACACTCAGGTCCGCGACATCGAGCTCAAACCTCTGATCGCCCTCGAGGGCCGGGCCGTGCTGAACGGCGCCGCGGCCGCCGGCGTGGAGGTCTCGATCCCGGGGACGGCTTATTCCACGAAAACCGCCGCGGACGGCTCCTTCAGCTTCCCGTCGCTGCCTCAGGGAACGCATAATTTCGAATATGCTGCGGACGGTTATGCGAAGGGCTATATCTTCGCGAAGGATTATCGCGCGAACGCCGAGCTGCCCCGCATCTCCTTGGCGAAAGACGGCACGCGCCTCGACAGCGGCGTCTACTATCTCGGCAGCGCGGTGGAATCGAGCACTATGAATCGCGTTACGATCCAGCTCGTGCCGCCCGCCGGCATGAACGGTTTCCGCTATAGCGTAAATGGCGATATCCAGAGCCAGCCGTGGAATGTCCTGCAAAGTTCCCTCGATATCGAGGTGCCCGCGGGCGAGCATCCCGAGGTCGTGGTCCAGTACTCGCTGGATCAGGCGCAGTTCAGCCCGCAGTTTAAAGCCGCTATTCCCACCGACTACTGAAAGGCCCTTTCAGAGGGCCCGGGTCTTCGCTATAATGCGTTTTAGGGCATCTTGGGCGTTTTGACATCATTGATTGATGCAGGCGAACCGACAAAAACAAACCAGGGAGTTTGATTGTAGAATGGTGCGCAGACCTCAAGGTCACTTGGGGAGCCTAAAGTTCTATGATCGACACCCACCATTGAATTGGTGGGTTCCTTCGCAAATCGATAG
>JASLCY010000191.1 GCA_030151925.1 Oligoflexus sp. | reverse complement strand
CCACTGGACGAGCGCGTCCAGTGGTGGTACGGGCATAACGCGGTCGGCTTCCTGCTGACGACGCCTTTCCTCGGGCTCATGTATTATTTCGTGCCGAAGGCCGTAGGCAAACCGGTCTATTCCTATCGTCTCTCCATCCTGCACTTCTGGTCCCTGATCTTCATCTATATCTGGGCCGGTCCGCACCATCTGCTGTATACGTCCCTGCCCGAATGGGCCCAATCGCTCGGCATGGTCTTCAGCATCTCGCTGCTCGCGCCGAGCTGGGGCGGCATGATCAACGGTTTCCTCACGATGCGCGGCGCCTGGAACCGCGTGCGCGAAGAACCCATCCTGAAGTTCTTCGTGCTCTCGCTCACGTTCTACGGCATGGCGACCCTCGAGGGACCCCTGCTCTCCATCAAATCGCTTAATCTCCTGTCGCATTACACCGATTGGACGATCGCTCACGTCCACGGCGGAGCGCTCGGCTGGGTCGGCGGCATGATCTTCGGCGTGGCCTATTATCTGGCGCCGAAACTCTGGAACACGGAGCTCTACAGCAAACGCCTCGCGAACCAGCACTTCTGGATAGCGACGCTCGGCCTCCTGCTCTACGTGGTCGCCATGTGGGCCGCGGGCCTTACGGAGGGCGTCATGTCCCTCGGCACGAACGCCCAAGGCCAACTGCGTTATCCGCAGTTCATGGAGATCGTCAACGCGATCAAACCCCTCTACTGGTTCCGCCTGGTCGGTGGCCTCCTCTATCTGTTCGGCGCCGTGCTCTGCCTTTGGAATATCTGGATGACCGCTCGCCAAGGCCAGTTGATCGACCAGAAAGTGGATACGGACGGCGATCGCCACGTGGCGCCGCGCACTCTGCACGAAAGGCTCGAAGAACACGCTCTGGCCTTGAGCGTCGGCGCCTTCGTCGTCGTGTTGATCGGCGGCATCGTGGAGTTCGTCCCGGCTTTCCTCATGGAGACGAAGGTGCCGACGATCACGGCGGTCAAGCCTTATACGCCGCTCGAGCTCGAAGGACGGGACATCTATGTGCGGGAAGGCTGCTACAACTGCCATTCGCAGTCGGTCCGCTTCTACCAGGCCGAGGAGCTCAGGTACGGCCCGGCTTCGCAGGCTTATGAGTTCGTGCATGACCATCCTTTCCAATGGGGTTCGAAACGCACCGGGCCGGATCTTCACCGCGTGGGCGGGAAATATCCCAACCTCTGGCACTATCGCCACATGGAGAATCCGCGAGCGACCTCGCCCGATTCCATCATGCCGCCCTATCCCTGGCTGCTGCATGACAAGGTGGATTTGAGTGAGCTGCCGATCAAGGTGCGGGCGATGAAAACCCTCGGCGTACCCTATGAGACCAGCACTCTGAACGACCCCGTCACGGGCTATAGGCAGCAGGCGAACGAAATCGTCGAGGATCTGAAGTCGCAGAACACCCGCTGCGAGGCCGACGATGAGATCGTCGCGCTGATCGCCTACCTGCAAAGGCTCGGGACCGACCTCAAGGCGAATGCCGTAGGAGCGAAACCATGAAGGAACTTATCAAAGAAGCTTTGAGCCACGGTGATTTCGGAGGCCTCCAGTCCTTCGCCCTGGTCCTGTTCTTCGTCCTGCTCGGCGCGATCACCGTTTGGGTCTTCTGGCCCGGATCGAGCCTTTATTATCAGAAGATCGCGCAAGAAGCGTTGAAGGGGGCCCGCGATGAATGAAGAGAACAACCGGAAAGACGTGGAGAGGCCTTTCGTCGTCGACGGCATCCGCGAGTTCGATAATCCTCTGCCGCCCTGGTGGGTCTGGCTGTTCAATGCGACGATCGCGTTCGGCGTGATCTATCTCCTCTGGCTGCATATGTTCGGCTGGAATCATCTGGATGATGAGCTGGCCGCCGATCGCGCCGAGCATTCCAAGCAGCTGGCCTCGCAGGCGAATCAGGAGACCGGGGCGGAGGACGTGCAGAAGTCGATCGCCGACCCGCAGAATATCGCAGCCGGCAAAGCCATCTTCACGGCGAACTGCGCGCCTTGCCACGGCCAGGCCGGAGAAGGCGGCATCGGCCCGAACCTCACCGACCGCTACTGGCTTCACGGCGGAAAACCGGAGCAGATCGTGAACACGATCACGCAGGGCGTCCCAGCGAAAGGCATGGTCGCCTGGGGCCCTATCCTGGGTTCGAGCCAAATCGTGAAGGCGGCCGCTTTCGTCGTCTCGCTGCAGGGCAGCAATCCGCCCAACGCCAAGGCCCCGCAGGGTGAGGAGATGAAGCCTTGAATAGGATGGAGCACGATAAAGGCGAAGCGGACGAGCTCAGGGCTCCGACCTTGCGTGCGGACGGCCGCCGCAGATGGATCTATCCTGAACGGAGAAACGGCGCTCATGCCCGACGCAGAAGGTGGCTTGCGCTGCTTCTCATGCTGGTTTTCGCGATCACGCCCTTTTTAAGTCGGGGCGGGCATCCCGTGCTCCGGCTCGATATCATGCAGGGGCTCGCGTCGATAGGCGGCGAGACGTTTCGGGTGCAGGAAGGTCTCTACCTGGCTTTTGTCGCTCTCGCCGCAGCCTTCGGCCTGGGGTTCGTCTCGAGCGTCTGGGGCCGGGTCTGGTGCGGTAACGTCTGTCCTCAAACGGTCTTCGTGGAATGGCTCATCAGACCGATCGAGGAATGGCTCGAAGGCCCGGCCCGCCGGCGGCAGGTGCAGGACGCGGGTGAGTGGACGGCGGAATTGTCTGCGAGGAAAGCGCTCAAGCAGGCGATTTACATCGGCTTGATGCTCATCATCACCTTCCTGGCCTTTTGTTATCTCTTCGAACCCGGGATGCTGCTGAGAATGCTGGGAAGTCCGGCTGAGCATCCCGGCCTGCTCGCTTCTTTCCTCGTGGCGGCCGGCGCCCTCTATTTCGATCTGGTCTGGTTCCGCGAGCAATTCTGCGCTTTCCTCTGTCCGTATGCGCGTTTTCAATCGATCCTGATGAGCGAAAGGACGCAGACCGTAACGTACGATCTCCAAAGAGGCGAGCCGCGCGGACGGAAGACCGGAGCGGGGGATTGCATCGACTGCGGTTTATGCGTTCGGGTTTGCCCGACCGGTATCGATATTCGTCAGGGCACGCAGCTGGAGTGCATCCAATGCCTTCGCTGCGTCGACGCCTGCAATGAGGTCATGACCAATATAAAAAGGCCTAAGGGATTGATCCGCAAGGATTCTCTGGTCGCGCCCAGTGCCGCGAAAACGAGTTTTCTGCGGTCTTATGCGCGCCCGGGGCTCTACGGCCTGCTGATGGTCGTCTGCCTCGCCGTGCTCACCGTGCATTGGAGCCTGAGGAAGGAGATGATGTATTCGATCTGGCGTCAACCGGGTACGACTTATGCGGTGCTGGACGACGGCCGCATCTCGAATACCTTCGTGGTCCGCGTCCTGAATCAGGGCAAGGCGCCCATCAAAGCGGAGATTCAAACGATCGAGGGCGTCGACGTCATCTGCTCGATCTGCGGCCATACCCTCCAGCCGAACGAAGATCGAGTCGGAACCCTGGTGATCATGACCCGAACAAAGGCCGGCGGGCGGCTGGGGTCTTTGCCTATCACCATGGGCGGAGAATCGCGCAGCCTGCCTTTCCTCGCTCCCTAAACGAAGGGCGAAGCAGGCTTATCGCGCTGCTTCGCCCTTAAAAACACGAGGTTGAGCTTTAACCCACCTGACTTCCCAAACGTTGGCCGCTCAGGAAAGCGGTCTCCGGAACATACTCATCGAAGGCCGAGGCCACGACCCGAACCAGCAGATCACCGAGCGGCTGCGAGAGGCTGAGGCCGCCTTCGCGCCATTGGATCAGGCCTTCCTGTTCGAAGCGATCGAGCCTCTGCTGCTCGAGGGCCTGGCGAGGCGTCGCCTGCGCGCGCCACAGGGCCAAGGTTTGCGGGCTCAGGCTTTTATAGCAGTAGAGCTCTTCGATAAGCTCCTGCTTAAAACGATCCTGGTCGCTGCAGCGGTGAAGACGATGGGTCGGCAGGTCGGACTCCAGGGCTTTGCGCCAGGACCAGAAATCGGCCTGGTTCTGGATGAAGGCGCCCGGCAGGGTCGAGATCGCGGAAGGGCCTATGCCGATGATAGGCAACCCCTGGCCCGTGGTCATGCCCTGGAAGTTCCTCTTCAGTCGGCCCGCGTTTTTAGCGATCGCCAGGGATTCCTCAGGACGCGCGAAGTGATCGAGGCCGATGAACTCGTAACCTTGAGCGGTGAACGTCCGGATCGCGAGCAGATTCAGGTCGAGGGAATCCTGCCCGGTGGGAAGGTCCTCCGGTTGGAAGCGTTTTTGCGCGCGAAACAGATCCGGGATCATCGCGAAACGATAGAAGGCGATGCGGTCGGGCGCGAGTCCGACGACCTTCCGGAGCGTCTCGGCCATCGATTCCAGAGTTTGGAAGGGCAGGCCGTAGATCATGTCGAAGTTGATGGATTCGAAGCCCAGCCCGCGGCTGGCCGCGACCAGTTCCTGGACCAGCTCGAAGCTCTGCTCGCGGTTCACGGCCCGCTGCACCTTCGCATCGAAGTCCTGTATGCCGAGGCTCAGGCGGTTATAGCGATAACGCCGGAGAACGGCCAGCGATTCCGCGTCCGTGATCCTGGGATCGATCTCGCAGGAAGCCTCGATAAAAGGCG
>JASLCY010000517.1 GCA_030151925.1 Oligoflexus sp. | reverse complement strand
CCTCACTCACGGCTCGAAGGTGAACTTCTCGGGACTGATCTACGAATCCCACTTCTACGGCATCGATCCCGAGACCGGCCGCCTCGATTACGAGAAGGTCGCGGCCCGCGCCCGCGAAGTGAAACCCAAGATGATCGTGGCCGGCGCCAGCGCCTATACCCGTGAAATCGATTTCGCCAAATTCCGCCAGATCGCGGATGAGGTCGGCGCCTATCTCTTCGTGGACATGGCGCACATCGCCGGCCTCGTAGCCGCGGGCGAGCATCCGAGCCCGGTCCCTCACGCGCACGTGACGACGACGACGACCCACAAGACCCTGCGCGGCCCGCGCGGCGGCCTCATCCTCTGGAACGATGAGAAGATTAATATTAATAAATCCGTCTTTCCTGGTATCCAGGGCGGCCCTCTCGAGCATATGATCGCAGCTAAGGCCGTGAGCTTCCTCGAGGCGCTCAAACCGGAGTTCAAGACGTATCAGAAGCAGGTCCGTGAGAACGCGCGCACCCTCGCCGCCGCTCTCGTCGAGGCCGGCTTCCAGCTCGTCTCGGGCGGTACCGACAACCACCTCATGCTCCTCGACTTCTCGAAGACCCCGGTGAGCGGCAAGCAGATGGAAGACGCGCTCGGTAAGGTTCACATCACCGTGAACAAGAACACCGTACCGAACGAGACCCGCAGTCCTTTCGTGACGAGCGGCGTCCGCATCGGGACCCCGGCCGTGACGGCCCGCGGCCTGGGAACGGCCGAGATGAAGCTTATCGCTGGCTGGATCGGCCAGACCTATAAGGGCATCGACGATGCCGATGCCCTGGCTAAAGTCGGCAACGAAGTGAAGGCTCTCGCGAAGAAGTTCCCGCTTTACCCTCAATGGAGCAAATAAGCCGTGAAGTGCCCGAAGTGTGATTTCATCGATACCAAAGTGCTCGAAAGCCGCGTGAGCGTGGACGGGCGTAGCATTCGGCGTCGGCGTAATTGCCTGAGGTGCCATCACCGCTATACGACCTACGAGAAAGAAGAGGAATTGATGCTCCAGGTCCGCAAGAAGGATGGGAGCTTCGACGATTTCAGCCATGAGAAGCTCGTGCGGGCGATCTCGATGGCTTGCCGCAAACGCCAGATCTCGATCGACCAGATCGAGGTCATGGTGAACTCGATCGAGGTGCAGCTCCGTTCGGAAGGCGAACGCATCATCCCCAGCAGCCGCATCGGCGACCTGGTCATGAAGCGCCTGAGGCAGACGGATCACGTGGCCTATGTGCGTTTCGCGTCGATCTACAAGGATTTCAAGGATCCCGAGGAATTCGTGCGCGAGCTCAAGGGCCTGAAGAGCGGCGGCAACCGCGGCGGCGACACCCAAACCCATCTTTCCTGAGCATTAGAAGGGATCTCTCCTATGTTTACCGGCCTCGTGGAACGCGTGGGGCGCATCGTCTCCATTCAAGATAAAGACGGCTATAAGATCCTCAGGGTCGAGACCCAGAAGGCCGACGGTTATGCGACGGAGCACGGCGAGAGCATCGCGGTGAACGGCTGCTGCCTGACCGTCACGCGCTTCGACGAGAAGTCGATGGATTTCGACGTCAGCTTCGAATCGCTGGCGAAGACCAACCTCGGCCAGCTCAAGGTCGGCTCCGGCGTCAACCTCGAAAGGGCCCTCCGCGTCGGCGACAGGCTCGGCGGCCACATGGTTTCCGGCCATGTCGATGGCCGCGGCAAGCTCGAGAGCCTCAAGGAGGAGAACGGCGGCTGGACGGTCTTCGTGCAGATCCCGCGCGATCTCTCGGGTTATATCATCCCCAAGGGCTCCATCACGCTCGACGGCGTGAGCCTCACCGTGAACGAGGTCTTCGACGAGCCCGAGCACACCCGCATCCGCCTGACCCTCATCCCCGTGACGATCGCCGGCACCACCTTCGGCGAGCTGAAGGGCGGATGGCCCATCAATATCGAAGTCGATCTCGTCGGCAAGTACCTCGAACGCTTCGCCAGCCCCTATGTGCTCCAAGGCCGTAAAGGATAGCGTCTCATGACAGTCAAAAGCCTCCTCGCCCTCGGCCTGCTGCTCGCCTCATTCCCAGCGGAGGCTCGCTGGGAGACTCCCGAGGAGGCCGGCGTGTCGACCTCTTACGCCGTTAAAATGCAGATTGAAAAAGACGGGACCTACGAGACCCTCACGGATTGGGGCATCACGATCAAGCTCGATCAGTACCGCACCTACTGGGGTACGCTGCCCTTCTACTACAATTCCGGCCTCGAAAGGCTCGAGCTGCTCAAAGCCGAGACGATCAACGGGCCAAAGCGCGAGAAGGTCGCCAAGGGCAGCATCGAAGACAAGGCCGAACGCGGCTCCGACGTCGGCTTCGACAAGACGCGGACCTTATCCGTGGCCTTTCCCCATGTGAACGTCGGCTCGACCTTGCATGTGGTGCTGAAATCGAAGAATTTCAAGGCTCCCGTCCCCGGCGTCTTCAGTTACGCCGTCGTCGCCAACGCCCAGCTCATCCAACCCGGATCGAGTTATGAATTCCGTTCGAAGCTTCCCCTCGACGTCGAGGCCGTCGACCCCGACCACTATTTCATCGTCACGCAAAAGCGCGATAAAGAGTTCTATACGGTCGAAGTGAAGACCGCGAAGACCGCGCTGTTCAATGCCGTGAACGAGAAGGACGGCGAATGGTACAAAACCCCGCCCTTCCCTCGCGTCTACATCTCCTCGACCCGCGATTGGAAGGATATCGGCGCCGCGCTGAGTCCCGCTTACCTGCATGAGCTCCAGCAGCCCCTGCCCGCGGCCTTCGCGGCGATCCGCGATCAGGCGGCGAAGCTTCCGGATGATTTCGTCGCGCGGACCAACTTCGTGACTTCGGCTTTAGCTGACGAGGTTCGCTACTACGGGGATTGGCGCTCCATCAAGGGTTCGTATACGCCGCGTTCGATGCAGACGATCGCCGATACGAACACCGCCGACTGCAAGGAATTCTCCCTCGTCACCGCCGCGATCCTGAACGGCCTCGGCTATAAGACGAACATCGCCCTCGTCTGGCGCAACAGCAATCTCCCGTGGGCCATCCCGCTGCCGACGATGAACGCCTTCAACCACGCCATCGTCCGCGTCGAAGACAAGAGCGGCAGGATCCATTGGATCGATCCGACCAATCTTGCGAGCCGCGCGCAGGCCATTCGAGGCGATATCGCCGGCCGCGCATCCCTGATCCTCGACGGGGCGAATTCGAGGCTCGAAAAGACGACGAGCCTCACGCCCGAGGATTCCGTCCTGAAACGCGAGAGGACCCTGGAGATCTCGCTGGCCGATGAGGAGATGCGAGGCCGTGCCGTCTATCGTTTCCAGGGCTCCGAAGCCGAGCGTCATACCGCGCTCGAACTCCAGTCCAGCCACCGGCAGATCGAAGAGGGTTTCATCAAGGACGCCGCGGCCGAGAACCCGGTCCTCTCGGGATCGATGGCCCCTTTCGATCTCAGGAGCCGCATCGTCACGGACCAGACTTTCGAAGTGGACTACGCGGCCCGCTTCAGGCCCGACGAATCCACCGCCGGCCATGCTTATACGCTCGATTCGATCTTCGGCGACCTGGCGAGGCTCGATACGAGGGACCGCGTCTCCGGATTCTATTTCCGCAAGCCGCAGATCTTCGAATACCGCGACTTCATCGAGCATACGAACCTGATCGGCTCGCAGGCTAAGGACTGCGCATTCGACAGTCCCTGGATCAGCGGCGAGCGCACGATCCATGCGGAACGGGGCGGCATCGCCATCACCCGCAAAGTGCGCGTCAAGGACTACGGCATCGGCTCCGAGGAATTCGAGACTCCCGAATTCAAGCGTTTGAGGGCGCAGGTCAAGGACTGCCTCGGGCGCTATTCGGTGATTTTCGAGCCGAAAAAAAGCCGCTGAAAGCGGCTTCTGAGGAAGGGTCAGAGGAAGGCCCGGCCGGCGTTGAACGGCAAGAGCCAACTCGAGGTGTTGATCGGCGATTCGGTGGTCTGCACGAAGGCGAGGAAGACGTTCGCATGATTCTTGGTGCGCAGCGGCCTCAGGCCGACGACCACGCAGTTCTGGGGAGCGTCGGAGAGCTCGATATAGAACGTGTTGCAGCGCCTTTCCCAGAAGTTCTGGATCTCATGCTTGAGCTGCGCGTGCTCGAGGGCCGCGGTGATGAAGTTCTTGGAGTTCGCATCGTCGGTGCCCCAGATCGCCTGCGCCGCCGGATTCTTCCAGAGCACCTTGCCTTTCGTATCCGCCTCGATGCATGAGACGAGGCATTGGCTCAGGTTCTCGCGGCTGCCTTCCGCGATATCGCGCCCCCATTTCGCCAGGAGCTCATGCACGGTAGGAAGGAGGCGGAATGAGGCCTGCTCCATGATCATACGAAACAGATAGAGATCGCTGCCGCCTTTTTTCGAATGAGCTTCGGAGAGCCAAGGACGACGATCCAGCAAAAAGAAGAATGTCGACAGACCGATACCGAAGGTCACGCAAATGCGTCTCAGAGTCTCAACTTTAACTTCGACACGCCCAGTTTCGATATTCTGGTAGTGCCTGTAATCGAGTTCCGCAAAGGTCGCGAGCTGGTATTGAGTTAACAGCAGGCTCTTCCGTAGCCACTGCAGCCCTTTTCCGATCTCGCCGCTTAATGAGTCAACTTCCATGTTTTCACTCGACAAAATACTGCTGTAAAAAATCTTCGTTTGAAAAATTTATAACAAATACAAGCTAGATAGGGTACGTGCTCGCGGGCCCAGTATAAATGACACCTGAATTTTTCTTATTGAAATTAGCATCTTATGAGTTTGTTTAGAAGAAATCTCCAAGAAAAATTCTATCTTAATGAAAACTTTGGAGAATACGGTGCTGTGAACGTCCACGTGTTTTTAAGCAACTCAGCAAACTCTTCTTCATAGACAAAGGAGGGACCTTCGCATACGATGCGAAGGCCTATGCCAATTTGTGCCATTATGGCTGTTCTTTGAAAACCATGTTTCCTTCATCGTTTATTGATAAGGATGCCTATGCAAACGGATCAAGATAAGCTGATCGCCCGCGTTCAACGCGCTGTAGAAGCGATTAAGAATAAACAAATGGTAATAATGGTCGACGACGAAGACCGTGAAAATGAAGGCGACCTGGTTATGGCTGCGAGCTGCGCGACGGCGCAGCACATCAATTTCATGGCTAAGGAAGCTCGGGGCCTCATCTGCCTTCCCTTGGATCCCGAGTATATCGATCGCCTGAAACTCCCCATCATGTCCGATTCAACACGCACCGGTCCTTCCAAGGAAACGGCTTTCACCTATTCCATCGAAGCTCGTGAGGGCGTATCAACCGGCATCTCCGCGGCGGATCGCGCCCACACGATTCAAGTCGCCATCTCCGAGGACTGCACACCGGAAGACATAGTCGTCCCGGGCCACATATTTCCACTCAAGGCTCGTAAAGGCGGTGTTCTCGAGCGCGCCGGGCATACCGAAGGCTCCGTGGATATCGCGAAATTCGCGGGTTTCAAAGGCGCCGCCGTGATCTGCGAGATCATGAACGAAGACGGAACCATGGCTCGCATGCCGGACCTCGAGAAGTTCTCGGCTAAACACGACATGCCTATCGTCGCCATCGCCGACCTCATCCAATACCGCCTGCTCCATGAATCCATGGTCGAGGAGGTCGCGCGCGAAACGATCCGTACTTCGCAAGGCCTGGCTGAAGCCGTGATCTTCCGCAGCAACGTGGATCATGTCGAGCATCTCGCCCTCATCTCGGGCGGCTCGTTCTTCGGCGATAAACTCGTCGACGTCCGCGTCCACACCCAGAACGCTTTGGTCGATACCTTCGGCGATCGCAGCAACGGAGCGGGCTTCCGCTTCCAGACCGGCCTCGACCTCATCGCCAAGGACGGCCCGGCCGCCTTCATCTACCTCAACCAATCCAACCAGTCGTGGACCGATGAGATCCGCTGCCTGGCGGCCGACGTGGAACCGAAAAAAGCGCAGGGCCTGAGCAAGCCGCAAGACCTCCGCCTCCACGGCCTCGGCGCGCAGATCATCCGCGCGCTCGGCATCAAGAAGATGCGCGTCCACACGAGTTCGCCCCTGGTGCTGAAGGGCCTGTCGGGCTTCGGCCTCGAAGTGGTGGAAACCAACATCATCAACAAAGCTTAACGAAGGGGCTTTTTTATGTCGGATCGCATTCTGATCGTCGCTGGCAAGTTCAATGACCTCGTGGGCAAATCTCTGGTCGATGCCGCCCAGAAAGTCTTCAAGGACGCGGGCAAGGAATCCCTGGTCGACACCGTATGGGTCCCGGGAGCTTTCGAGATCCCGGTCGCCGCCGTCCGCGGCGCGCGCAGCAAGAAATATGCGGCCGTCGTGTGCCTCGGCGCGGTGATTCGCGGCGATACGCCTCACTTCGAATACGTCGCCGGGCCCTGCGCTTCGGCCTGCATGAGCATCAGCGTCGAGACCGGCGTCCCCGTGATCTTCGGCGTGCTGACGACGAATACCGTTGAGCAGGCGCTCAACCGCGCGGGCCTCAAGATGGGCAACAAGGGCGCGGAAGCCGCTTTCACCGCCCTCGAGATGATCGAGACTCTTAAGAAACTTTGATAGGTTAGATACCCGTGACTGAGAACCACACGCATCCCCATGGCAAATCCCGTGAATGGGCCTTGCAATTCCTCTATCAATCCGAGATCGAGAAGGTTTATTTCTTCTCGGAGACTCACTTCGAGCGCTTCGCGCAGAACTTCTCGGTCGAGCCCCTCCAGCGCCCCTACCTCAGGAAGCTCGTGGAAGGCGTGTTCGAGAAGCTGCCCGAGTTGAACGAGATCATCGACGAGCAGAGCGAGAACTGGAACCTCAGCCGCATGCCGGTCATCGACCGCTGCATCCTGAGGCTCGCGACCCTCGAACTCAAGGCGAAGGAGACCCCGCCCAAGGTCGTGATCAACGAGGCGATCGAACTCGCGAAGAAGTATTCGACCGAGAACTCCGGTTCCTTCGTGAACGGGATCCTCGATCGAATCGCTAAGAAGTTCGCCTAAGCGAATTTAAGGGATGATCAGAACAGCCTCGGCCGGGACTTGTCGAACCCAGGCCGGGGCTTCTTTTTGGAAGAAGGACTTGAGGCCGTGCTGGCCCATGGCGCTCGCTCGGATCGAAGCGATCGCCTGCGCAGTCGCCTCCTCGTCCTGCACGCCGGGTTCCAGCTTATTCCATAGCACCTTATAAGCCTTCTGCGCTTCCGGGCTCGTGCTGAGCAGGACGTTGACCTCACCTCTCACCAGCGTTTCCAGCTCGCCTTTCGCCGCCACCTCTTCCACCAGACCGTGTTTCTGCAGCTGCTGGGCCGTGAGCACCGGAGCGCCCATCACCATGCGGTGCAGCGTCGCGGGACGGATCTTCCGCTGAAGATAAGGCAGGATCACGGCCGGGATCAGGCCGATCTTCGCTTCGCTCAGGCAGACCTTGGCGCTGTCTTCCGCAAAAGCGTAATCGCAGGCCGAGAGCAGCCCCACCGCACCGCCGAACACCGCGCCCTTGATGATGGCGAGCGTCGGGATCTCGAGCGAGGCGAGCGTTTCGAACATCGCGCTGAGCTTCTTCGCTTCCCCGAAGTTGCCGGCGAAGTCGAGCTCAGCGGAAGCCTTCATCCACTTGAGGTCGGCGCCGGCGGAAAAGTGCCTGCCCGCGCCTTGGAGAGTAAGAAGGCGGACGGTGGGATCCGCCTTCACTTGTTTGAGCAGGTCGGCGATCTGGACGAGGAGTTCGCCGCTGAACGCATTGGCGATATCCGGGCGGTTCAGCACCAGAGTCGCGATGCGGTCGGAGGACGGCTGCCCGTCTCCACCCACGAGCGGGGTGTAATGGAGATAGGCGGCCTTGGTATGGTCTTGAGTCAAGGTCATCCTCGATCCTTAGATGTCAAACTTGATGCCTTGAGCCAAAGGCAATTCGCGGCTGTAGTTGATCGTATTGGTCTGGCGACGCATATACGCCTTCCAGGAATCCGAACCCGATTCGCGGCCGCCGCCCGTTTCCTTCTCACCGCCGAACGCGCCGCCGATCTCCGCACCGGAGGTTCCGATGTTGACGTTGGCGATGCCGCAATCCGAACCCGCGGCCGAGAGGAATTGCTCGGCCTCACGCAGGTTGAGGGTGAAGATCGAAGAGCTGAGGCCTTGTTTGACGCCGTTTTGGATCGCGATCGCCTCTTCCACATCGCCTTTGTAGCGAAGGAGATAGAGGATGGGCGCGAACGTCTCTTCCTGCACGATCTGCATGTCGGGGCGCGCTTCGACGATGGCCGGCTTCACGTAACAGCCCGAGCCGTAAGTTTCGCCTTTCAGGACTTCGCCGCCATGGACGAGTTTACCGCCTTGTTTGTGCGCTTCTTCCAGCGCCTTCTGCATGGATTCGACGGCCTGCGTGTCGATCAAGGGGCCGACGTGGTTGTTCTGATCGAGGGGATTGCCGATGCGAAGGCCCGAGTAGGCTTTGACCAGCATCGTCTTCACCTGCTCGTAGATCGAATCATGGATGATGAGGCGACGAGTGGTCGTACAGCGTTGGCCGCAAGTGCCCACCGCGCCGAACACCACGCCCGGAGCCGCGAGTTTGAGGTCCGTGTCCGGAGTAAGGATGATCGCGTTGTTGCCGCCGAGTTCGAGGATAGAACGTCCGAGGCGCTCACCGACGACCTGGCCCACGCGTTTGCCCATGCGGGTCGAGCCGGTGGCCGAGATCAGGGGAATGCGGTGATCCGCGATCATCGGCTCGCCGATCGTCGCCACGTCGCCGACGATGAGGCTGATCACGCCTTCGGGAACCTTGTTGGCTTTCAATACGCCTTGGATGATATGGAAGCAGGCGATGGCCGAGAGAGGAGTCTTCTCCGAAGGCTTCCAGATCGATACGTCGCCGCAGACGGCGGCGATCATCGAGTTCCAGGACCAGACCGCGACCGGGAAGTTGAAGGCCGAGATGATGCCGACGATGCCGATCGGATGCCACTGCTCGTACATGCGGTGGTTCGGACGCTCCGAGTGCATGGCGAGGCCGTAGAGCTGGCGAGAGAGACCGACCGCGAAATCGCAGATATCGATCATTTCCTGGACTTCGCCGAGGCCTTCGGAGG
>JASLCY010000184.1 GCA_030151925.1 Oligoflexus sp. | reverse complement strand
GTGGTGGGCGTCACCGGCGTTATCTTTAAGCTGTTTTTCAAGAACCATCTGCTCGAGGAGATCCACGGCTGGCTGGGGATGGTGATGGTCGTCGCCGCGGCGCTCCACATCGCGCAGAACTGGGCTTCGATCCGCGCCTACCTGCGCGATCGTAAAGTCCTGCTGCTCATCGTGCCGGTGGTCGCGATCATACTCGCCATCACCTTCAAACCCGAGGATGAGGAACGGAAACGCAGCGCGAATCCACGCGAAGTGATGGGCAAGCTCACCCAGGCCTCGCTGCACGACGTCGCCGTCGTGTTCGGCAAGTCGCCCGCAGACGTAGCGGCGGCCATGGCGAAGGATGGGATCAACGCCCCCGACGAGCAGACGTCGATCAAGGACATCGCCGAGAAGAATCAGAAAAAGCCCGATAAACTCCTGGTCTATTTCGTCAAGTGACGAGCCGATTCACTTGGAAGCGCCCCAGAGGGATTTCATCTCCAGATAGGCCTGACGAGGATTGCGGTCGATATCGACGAGGCCCCACCATTCTTCGTTGAAGGTGGCGTCGGGATAAGGACCGCCGCCCGGCGCGATGCCGCCGACGTCTTGCACGTCGGCCTTGCCGTTGGGGTCTTTCCACAGCTCATCGTTCCATTCATAGATCGCGCCGCCGAGGGCGACGGCTTTGGGATCATCGGCGGATTGGTTCTTCTGGATCTCGGCGATCAGGGCGCCCGTGGCCTTCGCCTGCGAGGCCTGATCCTCGGATTTGATCAGGGAGTTGTAGGCGTCGGCCCCGAATTCGCCGAAGTACATCGGTTTATCGGACAGCGCCGCCCAGCTCTTGAAACGATCGCCGAAGGTCAGGCCGCTGTATACGTTAAGCCCCCAGATATCGATCATCGGCAGCGCCGCGAGCAGCTCCTTCGGCGGGATCTCGCCGTAGACGGTGGAGATCGGGTGCGAGCTGTCGAAGGTCTTGATTATGCTCGCCGAGGCTTTGATCAGGTCGAGCGCCGCGTCGCGGCTCAGGACCGGCTTCGAATAGAAGAGGTTATAGTTCCATTCATTGCCGATTTCCCAGATGAGCGTATGCGGATTGCTTTTCAGGGTCTCCACGACTTCCACTACATGGCGAAGCGAAGTGTCGAAGTAACCGAAGACCGGCACGAGCAGGTAGAGGTCGTATTTATCGACCAGCGCCAGGACCTTGGGATCGAGGATAGCCTCGTAGGTGCGGATCGTATTGATCCCGGCGTCCTTCATCATCTTGAAATCGGTTTCGATGGCCGCAAGGTTCTCGTCCGTGGGATTCAGATAGAGGAGGCCGGTCGGATGCGTGCCGCCTTTCACCACAGGGTTGTAGCACACGGCTTTCATGACAAAAGGCTCGCCGTTCACGAGCAGCTGCCGGCCTTTGACGGCGAGCGTCGGCGCCGGCGAACCGGCAAGGGCGAGCGTGGACCAGAAGAACAGGCTGAAGAACCAGGCGATAACTCTCTTCATAACACCTCCGCAGCAGGAACATGAGCAGCAACTGAAGATAAGAGCCCGTGCGAGACGGACTCCTTCTCTAGCTGCCACGTCCTACCATTCAGGATGGAACTCGGATTGTGGGGACTGGGTATTATACCCTAGGAAGAGGTGATAAGAGGATTAATGAACCCAATGTGCTTCGGGTTGAGCTCCGTGAGCCTCGATCAAAGGCCGTGACTCCCCGAAAAACTGCGAGAATTTCTGAAGGGTTGCCGCAAAACCTTCCGGTGCGCGACCGACGATGCGTGTGCTGGTTGCGACAGTGACATCCGCATCCCAGAAAATCGTTTTCCCTTTCGTCTGGAGATTGTCCACGAGCGTCCTGTCTTCGTGGGCGCATAAATGAGGGATGCCGTTCACCGCCCGATAAGCCTCGACGCTGAGGCCCATGTTCGCTCCGTGGATGCGATCTTCCGTCTGCGTCTCATACCTTTGCCAGAACGCGGCGAGCAGCGAGTTCGATCGATCGAACGACACTCGCCCGCAGTAAGCGTCATATCCGAACAGGTGTATCGCCCATTGCCGCGCGATCCAGGTCGGGCTCACCGAGGAATCGGCATCGGTGAAGGCGATCCATTGCGTTTCGGGCTTCATCTCCAGCCCGTAACGCACGCCGTAATCACGAGCCGCTCCGACGTTCCGGTAATCGACCTCGACCACGAGATGATCGGTTCCGTCCAAGGCCGCGAGCGCGGCGCCCACAGTCCCGTCCGTGCAGCTATCGCAGACCACAACGATCGTGCCGTCCGGAGCTCCGGCCACGCACAAAGCTCCCCGGATGGCCTCGAGACTCGCCGCGATCGAGTCTTCCTCGTTATGGGCCGGCACGACTATGAGCACGCTCATGTAAGGACTCCCACCGAGATGAGGAAATCAGGATGTTCATAGAGCTTTCTGATCTTGACGAAAGGCAGCTCGTGAAATTCCGCGTGGACCTGGTGCCCATGGGAAGGATACTCCTCGGACTTGCCGAGCCAGTGGATAAGCATGACCTCCGCCTGCGGTTTAAGGATGATCGGCAGGGTCTGGAAGAACCGGCTTCGTTTCGAGGCGGAGAAGTAATAGAGCAGCTCGCTGACGACGATCAGGTCGAATTCGCCGGCGCGTTCGGGAAGTTCCTGAGGGAAATCGAGCTCTTTGAACTCGACCTGGTCCAGTCCCAAACAATAGGTGCGCGCATGGGTCAGAGCGTCGTTCGACCA
>JASLCY010000516.1 GCA_030151925.1 Oligoflexus sp. | reverse complement strand
CCTTTGTCCGGGAGACGCCGCGATGCTCCTCACCTGTCGCCAGGTTCTTGAGGCTCAGGGTCTGATTTTTCACTTCGTCGCTGCCGAGGGTGAGCACCCACGCATAGTTCTTCTTGTCGGCATATTTAAACTGGTTAGCGAGTTTGCCTTCCTTCAGGGCGATATCGGCCAGCACGCCTTCGCTTCGCAGGGCATGCAGCAGCTCGAAGCCGTAGCCGCGACCTTCGGTGCCGGCGAGGGCGATAAACACGCCGCGACGTTCGACCGACTTCGTTTCGCCGAGTTGCTCCATCGCGGCCAGCAGACGATCCACGCCGATCGAGCCGCCGATGCCGGGCAGCTCCTGATTGGAGAAACGATTCACGAGACCGTTGTAGCGGCCGCCCGACGAGATCGAGCCGAAGCCGTCGAGGCCGTCGATCGTCGTCTCGAACACGATGCCGGTGTAATAACCGAGGCCGCGGGCGATGCTGAGATCGATGCGCACCTTGCCCTGGCCTTCGCCCAGGATCTGGCGCAGGAGCTTGGCCGATTCCTGCAGGCGGGCGATCTCCTCGATCGCCGCGGGCTGCGCGGCGAGCGCTTCCTTGAGCGCCTCGAGATCGGTATCGCCCTTCGCGTCGCGCCGTTCGAGATGGGCCAGCAGCTGTTCGGCCTGACCGGCGACGACGCCGGGCATAGCCTCGAGCAGGCCGATCACCGCCGGGCGACCGATCTTGAGCAGTTTGTCGAGGATGATGAGGACCTTGAATTCGTCATCGCCGGCGAGCCCTGGAAGAGTCGCCCGAATCAGAGCGGACAGGATGATCCGGTGACCGAGGCTCATGGTGAAGGGCTGCGGGACCAGCTCCTTGATGTTCTGCAGGATGCAGCTGATGACTTCGACATCGGCCGCCAGGGAATCGACGCCGATAATATCGAGGTCGGCCTGGCAAAACTCGCGGTAGCGGCCCTTTTGCGGCTTCTCACCGCGCCAGCTGTTGCCGATCTGTACCTTTTTAAAGGGGAAAACCAGGTCATTATAGTTTTCGACGACATAACGGGCGAAGGGCACGGTCAAGTCAAACCTTAGAGCCACGCTGCGTTCACCGCCATCCTGAAAACGATAGACTTCTTTGTCCGTCTCCTCGCCTGTGCCCAGCAAGGTTTCTGCGTATTCGAGCGCCGGTGTTTCGATCGCTTCGAAGCCCGAAAGCGCGGCGTTTTTCCATATAGTGTCCATGATGTTCTTTTTCAGGCGAGCTTGATGCGGCAAAAGGTCGCGGAATCCCTTGAGCTTACGGGCTTGAATTCGATCCTGCTTGGTCAAGTTGCTGCTCCTCCGAAGAACGCTGTAGGGACCTCATCATAAGCTTTTGACACGGATTTGCAAGGACACGCTCAAGTTTCAAAAAGGCTTGCCGATAGCGTCCTCGAACCCTTTCCCCCTTTTTTGCCAAGAGTACCAAAGCGTGGATAACCACAGCCTGCTCCAAGATGTAGCCTATGCGATCGTAGGCGCGACCGTGCTCGGGATCCCCGCTTACCTGCTTCGCCTGCCGCTCGTCATCGCGTTCCTCGTCGCCGGCATCCTGCTCGGCCCTTCGCTCGGCTTCGGCATCATCCGCAGTCCCGAGAGCATCGCGACGGTCTCCGAGATCGGCCTGGTCCTCCTGATGTTCATCCTCGGCCTCGAAATCGATATCCGCAAGCTCCTGCGCGCGGGCCGCGCGGTGATCGCCAACGGCATCCTGCAGTTCGTCCTCTGCTCCGCGCTCGCCCTCCTGTTCTTCGGCGCGCTCGGCTACCTGAACCGTCCGGGCAACTACTCGCTCACCTACCTGGCCGTGGCGTGCTCTCTCTCCTCCACGCTGGTCGTGGTGAAGATACTCTCCGACCGCATGGAGCTCGATCTCCTCACCTCGCGCATCACGCTGGGCGTGCTGGTCTTCCAGGACCTCTGGGCGATAGTCTTCCTCGCGATCCAATCGGACCTCACGGACCTCCACGTGTCGGCGGTGAGTTATTCCCTGGGCAAGGCCGGGATCCTGATCCTCGTCGCCTGGCTCCTCGCCCGTTATCTGCTGCCGCACGTGTTTCGCCTCATCGCCCGGCAGCCGGAGCTGGTCCTGGTCGCGGCGATGGGCTGGTGCTTCGGCATCTGCGGCCTCGCGAAGTCCTTCTCGCTCTCGGTGGAGATGGGCGCGCTGATCGCGGGCGTGAGCATCGCCTCGTTCCCCTACCACCAGGACATCGCCTCGAAGATCACGAGCCTGCGCGACTTCTTCATCACCCTGTTCTTCGTCGCCCTCGGCATGCAGATCCCGATGCCGACCTGGGAGATCATCGCCCTCGCCGGCATCATCATCGTCTTCGTGGTGGCGAGCCGCTTCCTCACCGTTTTCCCCATCCTGCACTTCATGCGTTACGGCTATCGGGGCAGCCTGATACCGGCGATCAACCTCGCGCAGATGTCGGAATTCTCGCTCGTCGTCGTCTCGCTCGGCGTCGGATACGGCCACGTGCCGACCAGCCTGCTCTCGGCCTGCACCCTGGCCCTGGTGGGGACGCTGCTGCTCTCGTCGTTCCTCATCCCTTCGGGCTACAGCATCTATCGATTGCTGAAGCCGGTGCTCGAGAGGATCGGCATCAAGGACCACGTGCGCGCCGCCGAGAGCGAGGACGGCACCACCGCGAAGAAGCAGAGCATAGTCATCTTCGGTTTCTATCGCGAGGCCAGCTCGTTCCTCGAGGAGTTCATCCGCCGCCATTCGCAGACGATGGTGGAGAAACTGCTCGTCGTCGATTACAACCCGGAGACGCTCGCCCTCCTCAAGGCGCGCGGCGTGCCCTGCATCTACGGTGACATCGGCCACCCCGAAACGCTCAAGAACCATCCGCTGGACGACGCGGCCGTGATCATCTGCACCATTCCCGATTCGCACCTCAAAGGGACGACCAACCTCAAGCTCCTGCACGCCCTCAAGCGCACCGCCTCCAAAGCGCGCGTGATCGTCACCGCCGACACCCTCGAGAAGGCGCGCGACATGTATGCGAAGGGCGCCGACTACGTCTTCGTCCCGAGGATCGTAGGGGCGCATTTCCTGGTCGATATCATCGAACGCGTGCAGAGCGATCGCATGGAGGCCGTCCGCCAGGGCGCCGAACGCTTCTTATCGGAATGGAATGAAACACTTCCCTGATCGCAAGCTTAATCAAATCAAAATGACACCGTCAACTTTTGTTGGACTTTTATCCGCGCAGGGTATAGCACAGACTGCTTTTCTTTTTCTTTGAGGGTGTCATGGCCAAAGTTCTGAATTCCAAACAAATCAGCTTCCTTCGGGGACTCGCGCACAAGCTGGATCCGGTCGTTACCGTCGGCCAAGCCGGTGTCACGGAAGGCGTGCTCAAGGAACTCGAATTCACCCTCAAGACCTTCGAACTCATCAAAGTCAAACTTCGTTGCGACGATCAGGAAGAGCTGAACGCGCTGGTCTCGGACATCGAGGACAACGTGAAGGCGACCAAGGTCCAGGTGATCGGCCACATGGCTATCTTCTATCGCCGCGCCAAGGAACCGAAGATCGCCGTGCCCGGCCTGCCGATGCCGGAGCCCAAGCTGGAAGCCGCACCGAAGAAGCCGCTTCGCAAAGTCGCGACCAAGAAAGTCTACAAGAAATCCGCTCCCAAGCGCACCGATGCCGATCAGCGTTGGGGCCGCCTGGCGCGAGTGAAGAAGAAATGAGCGACCGACTCGTCTATTCCTCGAGCTCCGGCTCGCATAAGAAGGACAAGCCGAATAAAGGCTACGAGCCCGCTGCTGGGCCGACCAAGATGCGCCTCGAGACCAAGGGCCGCGGCGGCCGCGCCGTCACAGTCCTCTGGAACCTGCCGTTCACCGAGGCGGAAATCAAAACGATCATGAAAGACATCCAGGCGAAGAAAGCCTGCGGAGCCACCTTCAAGGACGGTCGCGCCGAATTCCAGGGCGACGTCAAGGAAGCGGCCGCGCAGTACTTCGCGGAAAAAGGCTGGAAGCTCGTCCTCGCGGGCGGCTGACCGGACCGATCGGCCTAAGTCCGCGCGACGAGGAAATTCTCTGCGGTGCCGGCATTCAAACCATCCGATCGACTCGCGAAATACCTCTTGAACAAGTCCTGGGCCGAGACTGCGTCGGCGGTCGGGAAGCCGCCTTCCTTCGCGAGGGCCGCGATCTGCTCGGGCGTGAACAGGCTGAGGAAGGGCGTGCCGGATTCCGCGGCGCGTTTCATCACGAATTCCATGAGCCCCCTCTCCTGCGGCGGCAGAAGATCGAGCGCGAGCATGAAGGTCATCGCGAAGGTCGACCCCTTGGCGAGTTTGGCGATTTGCCGGAAGGTCGCGAGATTGGCTTCGCGGGTGAGATACATCGAGACGCCGGTGGAGACGATGACCGCCGGCTTCTTCGGGTCGAAGCCCGACTCGATGAGTTTATCCCACCACGATTCCCCGGCTTCGAAATCCACGGGCACGAAGCGGAGCCAGTCGGGCGTCGCGAGCTTCAACACCTTGAGCCGCTGTTGTTTCCAAGCCTGGGGTCCCGGTTGATCGACCTCGAACACCTGGAGCTTGCCGCCTGATTCCGAACGTCGCTGCGCGAAAGTATCGAGGCCGGCGCCGAGTATCACATACTGGGTGACGCCGCGCTTCGCTTCCTCGTCCACGAGATCCTCGATGAAACGCGCCCGGCCGGTGACCGAGGCGCGCATGCTCTTCGAGAAATCCGGGCTCATATCCTGCCGCGAACGCCAATTCCCCTCGCCGATGATCCGTTCGCCTATCGTATCGTTGAAGACGTGGGGCGGCGGATCGATCAGGACATGCAGCGCCCGCCAGAGCGCGACGCGCACGGCGGTGTGTTCGGGAGCGATCTTATTCTTGTCTTGGGCCATGGTCTTCCTCGCGTTCGGTCATCAGAAAAAACGGGTATATCCCAGGTTCCATCGAACGACATCATAATCGCGCTTGAGGGTCGCCTGCAACTGGGTCTCGTGCGTCACGTCAAAGCGCGTTTCGAACCAGGTCTGCAGATACCGGCGGCCGAAGCTGAGGGCCTGCGGCTCCAAACGGATCAGGCTGCGAATCTCGGGCGACCAGCGCATCAGGACCTGCGCGTCGACGAAGCCCATCAGCTCGAGGCGGCCGAGCGAGAAGTTATCGCGCAGCTCCGCGCCCGGGAGCAGGGAGAAGAGCAGACCGCCCGCACCCGCGGAGAGCCCGGCGGAAGCGCGGAAATAAGCGGCGTGCGTTTTGTCTTCATACAGCTCGCCGCCGCCGAGGCTCCAGCTGATCGCGTGATCGTCGTCCTTCCAGGGATTGAGCGACCAGACCTCGGCGACCTTCAGATCCCCCATGACGATGGCCGGATGCGATTCGCGGGTGGCGAGGAGGGAGAGATCGAAGAAATTCAACTGGTAATAAGGTTCGAAGCCC
>JASLCY010000515.1 GCA_030151925.1 Oligoflexus sp. | reverse complement strand
GTCCGCGAACTCGCGCTGGCTCATCGTCGGCGAGTAGTCGGCGTTCGCGGCCATGGCCAGGGGGCGCGACGATTCCGGCGACAGGAGCTCGTAATGCGCCCTGAGCTTCTTGATGCGCGCCCTTTGCCGCTCGGCCTTCGCCGCCATGTCCTGCGCGTCCTGATACATCAGCTCTTCGTCGTGCGAGGCCTGGTAAGGCGCGATCTCCTTGGGCCCCGACTTATCGAGCTGCTTGTATTCCTTGAAATCGTAGCCCGGGTCCTGCGCGAAGGCCGCCGTCGTGTTCTCGCGGAGCTTCTTGGTATATTCCGTGCTTTCGTACCAGCGGTTCAGCGTCGACTGCATCCTCAGCAGGCGCGCGTTCAGGGGTTCGCCTTCGACCACCGGAACAACCATAAGGCCGTTTCTCGAATCCGCAAGGATCTTCCTCTCGGCGATATTGCGGGCGTCTTCGGCGTCGCGGGCCTTCTGCCCGTCCTTCTCGAAACGCGTCTTATAGGTCTCCGCGGCCGATTGCAGGATGGGCGAGGCATACTCCTCGGGCTCGGCGTTGAGGTCGAGCGTGATATTCACGAATCGATCGGCGAATGAGGTCGCCGAGATCACCATGTTGCGGCGATCGTAGGCCTCCTGCAGGTTCTCGGGGCCCGCCGCGAGGTGCTTCGGGCTGATGAAGGGCAGGGTATACTCGTCGGGAAGCTCGACGAAGGTCTTCGGCCTGTCGTCCGGCCGGTTCTTGAGGCCGCCGATGAACGCGGCGAAGAAAATCACGCCGATCGCGAGGCCGGCGCCGAGGCCGAGGAATTCGCGCCCCCACCAGAGGTCGATGACGCCGCCTCGGTATTCGCCGGTCGGTTTCGCTGCGGGCTTGGTCGGCTTGTGCTCGCGGCCGATGCGGATGAGGATGCGCAGGTCGTTGTAGGCGATGCTGCCGAAGTCGCCGCGCTTCATGATGTGCGTATACGCGGAGCGGCGATCCGAACTCACGTTCTCGATCTTGCCGTCGCAGGTCGTGAAACCTTCCCAGGTCGGATCGAGGTCGAGTTCCACGCCGCGTTTCGTGATCTTTAAGAGTTTGATATCGCTGGGCAAAGGGTAGTAAGGCGCGCAGAGCTCGCCGCCCGGGTCGGCGGTGAGGAAGATAACGCCGGTGGAGGCGAAGGGACGCGACGTCCTCGACAGAAGCTCACCGTTTTGATGCACTTCTATGAAGACCCTATCCTTCTCGCGGGTCAAAGCATTCAGCGATAGCTTCGGTTTTCTCAGAACACGTCCTCTTTCGTATCGTGAACGATCCGCGTTTCGAAGCCGTAGTTCGCGATCTTGGCCTTAGCGAGCGCGAACAGTATGGGCCTCACGTGGATATACTTGAGTTTCTGGTCGACGGAGAGCACGGCCCTGACGCGATCGGCTTCCGTCTCCATCGACAAGGTGGATTTGAAGGCTTCTTCGCGCGAGCGCTTCTGCAGGTAGCTCAGGAGCGGCTTCATCGTCGCCACGTCCTGCACGCCGAGCGGCCACTCGAAGCGGTCATGGTCGTCGGTCACCACCACGATGCGGTCGCCTTTCTGATAGACGCTCAGCCAGATGCCCGAGTTCTGCAGGGGCTTCGCTTCGAGCTGCACCACGTCCGCCTGCGTTCCCAGCCTGTGGTTGAAGCCGCTGAGGAGCTGGCCGCGCAGGATGATGACGAGGCCGAAGCCGATGAGGGCCGGAAACGGGAACCATAGGATGGGGTCCGAGAGGCGTTCCCGCATCCTTTGCAGCATATCGCTCCAGATAGCGCTTCTCACAGGAGACCTCCGCCCAGGATCACCTGATCGAAGAGGCCTGATTTCTTGAGGGCGGCGAAGCATTGGATCACGATAGGCATAGGTATGTCTTCAGTCGGTACGAAAATCAAAGAGCGCGGCACATGCGCATCGCTCTGCCATTTCTCGAGCTGGCTCACGAGCTCCGGCAGGTTCGGGGCGCCGTCCACGTGCGGTATGAAGAACTTGTTGTGCACGGCGCTCAGGTCCTTGCCGAAGGCACCGAGCTGGCCGAAGAAAAAGCGGTCTTTGGTGAGGATCACCAAGGCCGAATCGTTGCCCAGGGTCGCCTTCGGCTCCGCCCACGTCTCGCCCGGAGCGATCGTGCGATCGTTCTGGATCACGGGGAACTCGCCCTCCACCACGCCGTAGGACGCGGGAACGGCAATGCCGCGCAAAGCCGTCGACAGGAACGTCATGAGCAGCATGAGCGCGAGCACTATGATGGGAAGATACCAGACGTTATTAGATAATCTCTTCTTCGTCCTTAATATCTTCGACTGAAGAATCGTCAAAGCTGTCATCTTCAACCTCGATCTTAGTATCAGCTGCGGCCTCGGCACGGGCCGGCGCAGGGGCCGCTCCAGCCGGGGCAGCGACGGCTACGGCTGGGACAAAGCTCGCCACTTCCGCGGGAGCGAGAAGGTTCATGAGAACCGAGACACCGTAATGGACCCTCTCCGTCAAACGCAGGGCGAGGCCTCTCAGGACCTGATGGCCGGTGAGGAAGATCATGCTCATGAGCAGGCCCATCGTCGTCGGGTTGAGCGAGCTGGCGATGCCGTTCGACAGGCGGACCTGCTTCTCGGCGGTATCGAGGATCTCGACCGAATCGAACGCCGCCCAGAGGCCGTCGATCGTCCCGAGGATGCCGACGAGCAGGATCAGCGTGGAAAGCGCGGGGAGGATGCCGATGCGGGCTTCGATCTTCGGCAGGAAGTCGATGCTCTCCTCCTCGATCGCGCCGCGCACCGAGGCGGGATCGCGTTCCTTCGCTTCCAGCGCCTTGAGGCTGATCGCGGGCAGCGAGGTGTAGGACGCGTTCTTGCAGATGCTCACCGCGCGCTCGATGTCTTCCGCCTGGACCGAGCGGCGGAGGTTGTTCAGGAATTTCTTGAAATCGAGCGAATAGACCACCTGGAGCATGATGAGGCGCTCGAAGATGATCACGGTGCCGATGAATCCGAGGAAGAGGATCAGGTACAGGTAGACGTTCCCACTCTGCAGGCTGATCGCGAGCTGGCTCCACATAAACGGGTCCTTTCGGGCAAAACACGAAGCTTTGTCTGTATTATACCGCGAAGCCCATCATCTTTGATATGGAGGCGGAAATTGCCGGCTTGGGGGGATCACTTAAATTTGGTGGTTTCCGTATCGGTCACGGGGACTTCATCCGTCTCGTGATTTTGCGTCGAGGTCTTGGGCGAGAGAGTGCCTTTCTCGCAGGCACGGACGAAGGCGCGCAGGATCTCGGGGTCGAAGAGCTCGGCTTCGCCCTGGAGACGGTCCACGGCCTCTTCCTGGTCCATGAAACCGGAATACGAACGGCCGGATACCATCGCATCGAAGACGTCGGCGAGCGCGACGATGCGCCCGAAGAAGGGGATGTCCTCGCCGGAGAGGCCGTCCGGGTAACCGGTGCCGTCCCATTTCTCGTGATGGTATTTGATGCCCGAGATGATCTTCTGGGCGTTGGGCAGGTGATTGATGATGTTGGCGCCGATCGTAGGATGGAGCTTCATCTCCTGGTATTCCTCGGCGCTGAGGTGCGAGGCTTTCTTCAGGATCGCATCGGGTATGCCCACCTTCCCGACGTCGTGGCAGAGCGCGCTGATCATGAGGAGGCGCTTCACCTCGTTGTTGAGGCGAAGCTCTTCGGCGATCGCCATCGCATAGGTCGAGACGCGCTCGGAGTGGCCGCGGGTATAGGTGTCCTTCGCTTCGACGACGTTCAGGATCGACTGGATCATGCCGTCGAGCCAACCGTCGATCTCGGTGCGCAGCAGCATGGCTTCGATCAGCGGCGAGGTCCTCTGCAGGAGGGCCTGCGCGGATTCGAGCTCGTGCATCGCGAATTCTTCGGTCGGGCTGTCGATCTCGATGTGGACGAGCGCGACGATGTCATCCGAGTGGCAGAGCGGGAGGATCACCCGGTTGCGGCCTTGATGGGTCGCGCGCGACTCGGGCGAAAGCAGGATCCCCTGCCGGCGCGAGAGCGCGTCCTCGAAGGCGCTGCGGCTCAGGATGAAGCCGGACGGGCTTTTGCCGAAGGTCTTGCTCGCATAAGGGATCAGGTGCCGCTGCTGGTGCGACCAGATGAGGATGGCCGCGCGGGAGGCGTTATGGATGATCTTGCCGAGGAACTTCAGCAGCGCCTGGCACGTCTCCTTCAGGTCCTTGATCACGATGAGGTTCGAGTGGTAGTTGAACACGTCGTTGATCGCCTGGCCGTTGCTCATCATGTTGTTGGCGAGCACGCCGGGATCGAGGCGGATCGCGCGCTTCACTTCGCGGCGGCCTTCCACGTCGGAGAATTCGATCGGCATCTTGTGGCCGTCGTCGAGCTGCATATCGAAGTGCAGCATGTCGGTCGCGATGTTGATGTTCGCGTCGGGCGCGACGAAGGTGAGCTCGGTGGTGCCGACGAGGATGCGGTCGCCGTTGCTCAGGGTCGAGTTGATGACGCGATCGCCGTTGATATAGGTGCCGTTCCGGGAATCGAGGTCCTCGAGGATGAAGAGCCGCCCGCGGCGTTTGATGCGCAGGTGGTGGCGCGAGGATTCCGAGTCCCTGATCACCACGGAATTCGAGGGGTCCCGGCCGATCGAGGCCGGAAAATCCTTCAGCTCAATGCGTGTACCCGCATTGTGCCCTCGTTCGACGATGAGAAAGGCTGAACTCATATATACTTTCAAGAGAAGGGGCTTCAGTCACAACCCAACCCTTCTCTATCGGCCTTATAAAAAATCTTTTGAGTGTCTAAAGTCTGGTCGCAATTCTGCCGAGGCGTAAGGATGAAGTCAGGGAGGATCTCATTATGAAAGCCATCTATGGTTTGGCCTACTTACTTTTGATAGCCGAGGTCGCGGCCGCCAAGCCCCTGCCGCCGCTCGGCAAAAGAAAATATCTTCTCGACCTGAAACACCCCGAGCGGACTGCGGAAATCGAAGGCATCGACGCTCCGGCCTCGGACGTCGAGGCTCCGGTGATGAAGGATCCCATCCCTCTCGGGCAGCCCTCGAGCCGCAAGGTCAAGACCTGGACCGAGCCGGCGCGCGTCGTCTCCAAGAGCTCGAAGCTGAAGTTCGAGAAGGTCGCGGTGAGCGGCCGTTATTCGGTCCCCCGCGTGAGCCTTGAGCCCGAACGCAAGGAGATCAAACACGCGGATGAACCCGTGAAGCAGAATTACCTGAAGAAGGCTCAGGAATCGGATCAGATCCTCAAGGACCTCAACTGGTAAGACATTAAGCCGCACGACCGCCGTCCAAGGGCGGTCAGCCCTGCTCCCCCTAAGGGGCCCCCCAGCCTTTCCCGTTTTCCCGATGCGCATATTCAGTGATATTGTCTTTGATTATGAAGCGTTTGTATCACCGGCCTGGCTGGCTGGTCAATTTATTTTCTCTTGCGTTCATCTTTTTATCATTTACGAATAAACACCTAAAAGTTCAGGGAAAAAATGGGCTTATTCGATTTATTGCATGGGCTGGATCTGAAAATTCTTTATTTTGCTAACCGCCAAATCGCTACGCCTTGGGACGATATTCTTTTCAAAATTTGGAGCTCTCCGGCACCTTGGCTGATGATTGCCGCCATTCTGCTTACTAAAACTGCCTACGGTAGGCAGTGGTCGGAAATTAAAACCATTCTTTGGCTGGCGGCTACGGTCGGCTTTACGGATGCTTTCGCGGCTCAGATGATAAAACCGTTCCTAGGCCGCCTGCGTCCCTGCAAGATCGAGAATTTTATCCGCATCGTCGACGGCTGCGCGGGCTCCCTCAGCTTTCCTTCCAATCACGCGGCGAACGGCGCGGCCTTCACCGTCTTCTGGCTGCTCTGGTACGGGCCTAAAAAAGCCCTGCCGGCGATAGGCGCGGTGCTGATGGTGGGTTTTTCGCGGCTTTATCTCGGCATGCATTATCCGACCGATGTCCTCGGCGGCTTCGCTTTCGGCGGGCTCATCGGCGCCTTGTCGTTCGGCCTCTTTCAGGCCCTGGGGCTCGACAAGGACGCAAAAAAGGGAGCCGAAGCCCCCTCTTTGCCTTGATCTCAAGCCGCGCGGATCATTTTTCTTCCGGGAAGAACTTCGCTTCTTTCGCAGCCATGTCTTTCAAGAGTTTGGCCGGCGCGAAACGCGGGCCGAACTTCTCCTCGAGGCTCTTGAGCTTCGCCACGACGTTGCTCGCGCCGAGGTGATCCACGTATTTCAGGGGACCGCCGAGGAACGGCGGGAAACCGAGGCCGAACACGGCGCCGATATCCGCGTCGTACGCGTGGTTCAGGATGCCTTCCTCCAAGCAACGAACCGTCTCGTTGATGAAGATGAACGAGCAGCGATCGGCGATATCCTCGGGCGGGACGAACTTATAGCTGCGCTTGTCGTCGCCCATAAGCTCGTAGATGGACTCGTCCGGAGCCACTTTCTTGCCGTCTTCATAAAGGAAGAAGCCTTTGCCGTTCTTGCGGCCGAGGCGTCCTGATTTTTGGATCGCGTCGAGGCCGGCCGGCATCTTAATGCGGCTGGGGAACGCTTCGCGCATCTCGTCGAGGACGTGGATGCCGACGTCGATTCCCACTTCGTCCATCAGAGTGATGGGACCGACCGGGAAACCGAAATCCGTGAGCGCTGAATCGATCTCTTCGATGTTCGAGCCTTCTTCGAGGAGCAGCGAGGCTTCCGCGAGGAAGAACGCCAGGGCGCGCGTGGTGTAGAAGCCGGGACCGTCTTTCACGACGATGATCTGCTTGCCCATCTTCTGGCCGAGGCGGAACGCACGGTCCGCGGCCCAGTCCGCGGTCTTGTCCGTTACGACGATCTCGAGCAGGGGCATCTTCTCGACCGGCGAGAAGAAGTGCATGCCGAG
>JASLCY010000175.1 GCA_030151925.1 Oligoflexus sp. | reverse complement strand
AGAACATGTCGACCGCCCGCAGCCGCATCCGTGACGTCGACTTCGCTCAGGTCACGGCGGACTTCACGCAGAACCGCATCCTCGCGCAAGCAGGCGCCTCGGTCCTCGCGCAGTCATCGACGGCGGCGGAGATGGCTTTGAAATTGATTCAATAGTGTGAAGCGATTCACCGGTTATGATGTTGTAAAGCGCGGCAGGGATATGATCTCTGCCGCCATTCGAAACGCGGGCTCAGGCCTTAGTTGGTGAATGCCTCATCGCAGCCGGATTTGGGGGAGATCTTGTTACGGCAGCGTTCAAGGGTAGCCTTCAGTTCGTCCGAATTCATCTGCTTCATGTTTTGAACGATGACCTCGAATTGCCTTTGGTTGGATCTGGGTTTCAGCACCGCATCGACCTCGTACATCGACTGGTCGCGGGTGAAAGTGCTGGAGCGGCCATAGAGCTTGATCGGGAAGCCGTTGTTTTTCGTCTCGTTCTTCTTCCATTGCGCAGCACCGCCGCCAGCGGCCGTCAGCGCCGGCCTCGTGCCCAGCCCCGCATCGTTATTCGTCTCGAATTCCCAGTACTCTATCATCATCGGCACATAAGAAACGAGTTGCGGCTCAGTTTCCATGCCAAGCTTTTGTTTGCCTACGGTCTTGATGTCCTCGGCCGGCTGCATCTGGCAGCTCATGTCCATGCCGAAGGTCACGAGCTCCCAGTTCTGGTTGCTGTGGCCGCGACGCGTGATCAGGCCCGGCGCGCCCGTGCAGGAAACCCCGATGACGGACAGGTTCGTGCGGGTCGGCTCGATCTTCTCGCCGCTCTTGGTCTTGCAGATTTGTTTAGCGCTGACGACGAGGGCCGGTTTGTCCTTGAGGAAGAGGGGAAGCTGCACATCGTTCTTGATGGCTCCGCAGTCGTCGGCCTCGGGCGGGGGCGCGGCCTGGTCCGGCTGCGCTGCGGCGGTCGCATCGCCGGCTGGAGTCGCCGCGCTCTGCTCCGCATCGGGAGTCGGAACTGTCTCAGGCTTGGCCGTTGTTTGTTCGGTCAGGGCCGTATCCGCTTCCGGTGCGGGTTTCGCGGCTTCGGTCCGCTCTTCTTCCAGCGCCTGCGGCGTTTCGGGGATGATGGGGGATTGCGCATCAGGTATAGACGGTCCGCGGTGAGCTGCGGCGCTCATACATCCAGTTAAAGCAAGGAGTGCAACAGTGCAGGGCAGCGTTCGCATGAGTCCGGTACTCCAAGAATTAGGCCTTGGCCTTATTGTAACACTCGCCCGGGTTTCATCTGAAGGACCATTGTTAGAATTTTGCGACGGAAAAATGACGGGAAAAAAAGCGGATCGCCAAAGCCGGAGAGGGAGAGCGGTCGTCGCCTCGCAACGCCTGAGGAGAGGCGAGGGCGAGAAGGTGGGCAAAGACGGACCGGCAAACCCTGCCTGATCGGGTTTTGCGGGAAAAACCTGCCCATTTTTTTTCGCCTGCCCCGCCCTTAGACTGATCATAAGAGCCCCATGTTTCCGCATTCCGTTGATCAGGAGCCTTAGGTGAAGTCCAAGCCCAAGTCCAACCAACTCCCCGTCCGGCGCATTCCGGTGCACGAGCTGTTTCCGCAGCCTATGGAAATAGCGCGTCGGCCCCCGGCAAGACCGGCCGCGCCGGCTCCCATGAAGATCCGCATGTCCTCGGTCGCTTTCAAGCGCCGTTTCCCGGCGAAGAATATTCTGCTCGCGCTGGTGTTCCTCGGTACGATCCTGAGCGGCTTCGGCCTGTTCGGATATTGGCGCCGCGGATCGAAGCAGACGCCCTACGTATTGCTGGAAGTGAGGGCCCTGGAGGAAAGCGGCCATCCCGTTACCGCCGCGACCGTCATGGTGAACAAAAAAGCGATGGGCGTCACCGACAGCTTCGGTGAATGGCGTCGTTATCTGCAGTTGGCCGCCGGCGAGAAAGTCGAGGTCAGCCTCGATAAAAAAGGCGAGCTGAGCGGTTCGAAGCAAGTCGAGGTCCCTCGGCGTCCGGCCAATAAACAGGATATCGAGGTCGAAGTCGCCATCGCGATGACCAGCCCCAAGGCCGTCGCGCGCGCGGCGGCCAAAGCCGAGCCCGCGCTCAACGAGAAGAACGATAGGGAAGTAGCCGCTTTCGATAACGAAGCGGAGCCGGTGAAAGTTGCCGAGCCTGCACCCAAGGTTTTGCCCAGGCTCATCAAGAAAGTCACCGAAGCCGCCCATCGTGAGGCCGCCGCGGTCGCGAGCGATCTCGGTACGGCGGATACCAATGACAGCTCCCTCGGCATCTACTTCGACGACGGCCTGAGCAGCATCCACGTGATGAGCTCGCCGCATCAAAGCAAGCCGACGAACCTCATGGATAAACGCCAGCAGGAAGTCGTGCACGACCGCGTCCTGCCCGTGCTGGCCAACGACCTGCAGAACCTGGGCCTCAAGCTCGACCTGAATTCGCCCTGGAAACTCGCGCTCTCCTATATCCCGAACGGCGAGCAGGTCGGTTACATCCGCGCGGACATCGAATGGCATTCGCCTTTCGGCCAGACGGAGAAGAGCTCTTTCGTCGCCGGTTTCGAGAAGACCTACGAGGAGACCGGCCGCATCCTCTCGAACCTCCTGCGCCTGCACATGAAGAAGACCTACTGGGCCTTCAAGGACAACGGCAACTGGTATATCGATGAAAACCAGCAGACCAAGGACTTCTGGCGCCTCAAAGCGGGAAGCTTCGTCACCGACACCTCCGGCGAGAAATTCGACATCGCCCTGGCCGGTGAAGGCGAGAACGGCCGTCGCTGGAAGATGCGGCTCGGCCGCAAGCAGCCTTGCGAATCGGTTCGCCAGCGCAGCCGCTGCATGGTCAGCACGGAATCGCCGAAAGAAGCGCCGCCGCTCCCCGGCTGGGCTCTCAAGAAGGTTCGTATCCTCGGCCCTGTCCCCCAGGGTACCGATGTGTTCGTCGGCGGTTTCCAGGCGAAGCCGGTCGGCAATCAGCAGTGGGAATTCTGGAGCCGGCCAGGCAGTTCGCTGCGGGCGATCGTGCTGGCGAACAACCGCATCATCCACAGCGAGGCTTTCCAGGATACGCCGGGTGAAGCCGTGCTGATGAGAATCGCCACCGCCGCGCCGCAGGCGAATGCCAGGAATAGAGCCCACTGACGCGAATTTTTCCGCGCAAAGCCGGCTAAAAATTCGCGTTGTTATTCTCGTGAATAAACCCCGTTATTCCCAATTCCCTCCTGTATTTAGAAGAAACGAAAAAAAATTATTCTTTTATTAACCAACTGATTCCAAAGGTTTTCCAAAACTCCATGCAGAGCTGAGGGCCGATCCATCATGGTGTTCCCAAGGCTCGGATGGTAGCGTTGCCCCGGCATGAAGAATTGTTCGAGTTTCAGTATGTTAAGAAGGAAAACTCTATTAAGAATTCTCGCGGCTTGTGCTGTTCTGCTCGGGGTCATCGGAACCCTCGGAACGCCTCGCATCGAAACTCCGCGAAGTTTCCTTTTTATCGGTAGTCTCGCGATCTTAGGGCTCGCGTGGGCCTGGGCCGAAGAGCGCCGCCGGCGTTTCACGCTGCAGCTCATCCAAGGCCGCTTGGAGGAAGACCTCGCCAAGACCAGGCAGCTCGCCGAAGAATCCCGCCTCGCAAAAAGCGCCTTCCTCAAAAACATGAGTCACGAAATTCGTACGCCGCTGGGAGCTATCCTCGGCTTCTCGGAACTCCTGCGCTCCGACGAGGAATCCGATCGCCAGGAAAGCCTCGAAGTGATCCATCGCAACAGCCATCTCCTCTCCAAGGTGATCAGCGACATAATCGACCTCACGAAGGTGGAGGCGGGCCATCTCGAGATCGAGAAATTGATCTTCGATCCGCGTTCGGTCTTCGACGAGACGCTCGCGTCCCTGCAGCTCATGGCGGCTGAGAAAGGCATCGGGCTCCATGCCGAAGGTCTCGAAGCCCTGCCTCTGACGATGGAAAGCGATCCCCTGCGCATCAAGCAGATCCTGATGGGCATCGTTGGGAACGCGATCAAGTTCACCGAGCGGGGCGAAGTCCGGCTGCAGATCGCGGCCGCCGCCGAAGCTCCGGGCGAGCAGAAGCTCGTGATCCTCGTGAGCGATACGGGCCGCGGCCTCAGGGCCGAGGAAGCGAGCCATCTCTTCGATGTCTTCTCCCAAGGCGATGAATCGACCACCAGGCGTTACGGTGGGACGGGCGTCGGGCTCGCGCTTTCGCGGCGGCTCGCTCGGGCGCTCGGGGGCGACGTGATGCTCGCGGAATCGACCTTCGGCCGCGGCAGCGTATTCAAGATCACGCTCGATGCGGGAGCGGCCGTCATGAGGCTCGAGGCTGCGGGCCTGGAACCTTCAAGAGGACCCGTCAGGAGCGCAGGAACAGCGGCGGATGAAACGTCCGACATCGCCGGGCTCAAGGTGCTCATCGTCGAGGACGCGCGCGACAATCAGCTGCTTCTCGGCCGCATCCTGAGCCGCGAGGGAGCGGTGTTCGAGATAGCGGAGAACGGCGAGCTCGGAGTGGAGAAGGCCCTGAAGGGTTCGTTCGATATCGTCCTGATGGACGTGCAGATGCCGGTCATGGACGGCTTCCAGGCCATGCTCCGGCTCAGGAAGCTGGGCTACGGAAAACCCATCGTCGCCCTCACGGCCCACGCGATGCGCGAAGAGCGCGATCGCTGCCTCACCGAAGGCTTCACCGATCACATGAGCAAACCGATCGATCGCAGGAAACTCAAAGAGCTGCTGCATCGCATCGGCAAAAGCCAGTCCGTCCCGCCCATTCGTGAATTCGACAACTTCGGTGCCGAATGCCCGGCTCAGGAGCCCTGACGAGCCGAGCGAAAACCCCGTTCGAAAACGGGTACCGAACCGGCTTTTTTCCACGAAATTCCGTTGCAATGCAGCGTCAGCGGGCATAGGTTTTACTCAGGACCTTTGCCTGGAGCTTCGTATGAGTGACCTGACTCCCTTCGAAAAGCACGTGATAGAAAACAAGGGCACCGAGCCGGCTTTCTCGGGGCTGTATGCTCAGACGGATGAGCCAGGCCAGTATTTTTGCAAAAAATGTGGAACCTTGCTCTATCGCAGCGAAGATAAGTTCGCTTCGCATTGTGGCTGGCCCAGCTTTGATGACGAGGTCAAGGGTGCGGTAGAAAGGCATCCTGATGCCGATGGACGTCGCATCGAGATCGTCTGCGCCAACTGCAAAGCTCATTTGGGCCATGTCTTTGAAGGCGAGGGTTATACCAGTAAGAATGTGCGTCACTGCGTCAACAGTGTCAGCCTTAACTTCAAACCACGCGTGGATCAAAGCAAAGTGCGGAAGGCTATCCTGGCCTCGGGATGTTTCTGGGGCACCCAGTATTATCTCGGACGCGTTCCCGGCGTTTTGGAGACCAAGGTCGGTTACACCGGCGGTCATGTGCAAAACCCGACCTACAAGCAGGTTTGCACGGGACAGACGGGCCACGTGGAAGCGGTCGAGGTCACTTACGATCCGGCTAAGCTCAGCTTTAAGGAGCTTGGCCAATACTTCTTCGAGACCCACGATTTCTCGCAGGAAGGCGGTCAGGGACCCGATATCGGCCCGCAGTACATCTCGGTGTTCTATTATCAGAACGATGAAGAGAAGAAGGTGGGCGAGGAGCT
>JASLCY010000168.1 GCA_030151925.1 Oligoflexus sp. | reverse complement strand
ACCGAGCAGGCCCGGATTGAGGAAAGCGAAGATGCTCCACAGATCCTCGAGCCTGTTCTCCACCGGCGTGCCGCTCAAAGCGAGGCGGAAAGTCCCGCGCAGGGCGAAGGCCGCGAGCGCGACCTTGCTCTCGGGATTCTTGATCGTCTGCGCCTCGTCCAGGACTATCATCGACCAGGCGCGGGATTGCAGGCGCTCGAGTTCGAGGCGGAGCAGGCCGTAACTCGTCAGCACCACGTCCGCGGTCTCGTCCCAGCTGCGGTTCGAACCATGATAGAGCGCGACCCTGAGGCCCGGGCGGAACTTCTGCAGCTCGCGTTTCCAGTTCGGCAGGACGCTGGTCGGCGCGACGATCAGCGCGTGGCGCTTCAGGCAGCTGATAGCCTGCAGGGTCTTGCCGAGGCCCATGTCGTCGGCGAGCAGGGCGCCGAGCTCGAGATCCTGCATCTGCTGGAGCCAGGCGACGCCCTCCGTCTGGTAAGGGCGCAGGGTCGCCTGCAGATCCTTGGGCAGGAAGGCCTTGAGGCTCTGCCAATCGCAGTTCTTCAGGCGTTGATAGATCTGCAGCTCCGGGGGAACGGCTTCACCGACGTCCTCGAAGAGCTCCAGCGCCGCGGCCCGCGCGGCGACCGGCAGCGACTGCTCCTCGCCGAGGCGCTGCGCGGTGAGCAGGTCCATGATCTTGGCGCCGTAACGTTCGAGCCAGTCCTGAGGCAGGCTCGCGAAGCCGCCTTCGAGCAGCGGCACGAGGCTGCGCCTTTCCTCGAAGGCCCTGAGCACGGCCTCGGATGAAGCCTTGCTTTTGGTCCCGCCGCTGCCTTCCGTTTCGAAATCGAGTTCGAGGCGGCCCTGGTTCCAGCGCAGGCGCGGGATCAGGAGGCCGCGTTTTTGGAATTGGTCGCCGCCGTCGCCGCGGATCTTGCCCTGCCAGCTCCTGAGCTGCTCGACGGCGCGTATCGCTTCCTCCGCGGGCAAAAGCTTGGCGTGATAGAGTTCGAGGTTCCATTGCCGCCAGAGCTGGTCCTTTAGGCGCCGCTCTTCGTCGTGGTTCCGGAAGGGGACTTGATTCCCGAGCGGACGGAACACGCCGTCGGCGATGCGGGCGATAGGAGGCTCGCCGTAGACTATCCCCGGCAGCACCATCATCTGATCGCCGTGGCGTTCGAGCAGGAGTTCGAGCTCGGGCTCGGCCTCGATGAAGGTCGGCAGGTTCTTCGCCTTGTTATCGATCACGAAGCGTTTCTCCCACTCCGGGAGTTTTTCGCTCGCGAACTTCTCCAGGTCGCGCATCGGGATCGTGCGGCCGCGGAGGAGGGCGTCGCGATCCTCGGGGCTGAGGTTCAGATCGATCTGCGGGTGAAGGCCTTCGGCGGTGAGCACCGCTCCGTTGTGGAAGCTCTCGAGGATGCGCGGATCTTTCTTGCCGATCACCCGCACGCCGAGGCCTTCGTCCCGGATCTCGATCGCGAGGCCCAGAGCGAGCCTTTGAATGGTGATCGGTTCGTCGTCCAGCCTTACGTCGAGCCCGACCAGAGCCGGCAGCAGGCGATGCATGGTGCCGAAGCCGATCTTCCCGCGCCGATCGCCGGCCAACGCGGATTCCACGGCTTGATCGTCCTTGGTCGGCGACAGCGCGTATTCGCGAAGGCTGTGCTGCTGGCTCAGCGGGACGGTGAGCAGCCGGCGTTCGTCGCCGCGCAGCACCCAGCGTTCGAAGGCGAGCGCTCCGTTCTCGCGGGTGAAGGCGTACTGGATTTTACCGCCCGCGGTTTTCGTGAAGGGCAGGTCGCGGCCTTCCTCCATCGCGCGTTTCAGGGCGATGACGGCGGCGGCCACGTGATGGCAGGGATCGACCTTGCAGGGACAATCCTTGGTCCAATCCGCTTCGTCCGGCCAGAGGGTGACGAGGGTGCTGAGGCTGCGCGCGCGTTCCAGGACCCTGAGGATGATTTCCCCAGCGCTCCGCGAGTCGCCGCTCACGGCATCCTGTCTCGCGAGTTCCACGCCGCGCGACCAGATCTCCTTGCTCGCGTTCTCTCTTATCGTTTCGAACAGCTCATCCATGGCATCGCCTCCGCGATCTACATTCCTACCCCAAGTGCCGCTATGAGCCTAGCCCAAAACCCCGCGAGCCGCATCGCTTCCGCGGGTTTCTGGAGCGTCTTAAAGAACGGAGTTGGACGAACAGGTGTCAATTTGTTAAGATCCGGAAAACCACAAAAATCGGGAGAGGGGCCATGGGCGGTACCGCGATGCGAGAGATCAGGATTAGTCTTGATGATCAGAGCTTAGAGGTACTGGAGAACCTTGCGGCCGCGCAGCGCTGCACGGTCGAGGAGCTGGTCCTCAGCCTCGCGCGCCGAGCGATCCGCGCCGAGCAGAAGGTGAAGAAACCCAAGGGCAACCCGCTCTTCGAAGATGCGCCTCTCGACGCTTTCCTGCCGGAAGGGGCCGATCCCTTCGAACCCGTTACCGCGTTGTCCCATCAGCTCGCGAGCAGCTTTGCGGACGTGCAGGCGCGCATGCGCTTTGCTGGCACCCCGAGTCTCTTTCGGGACGCCGAATAACGCGACGTTAGGCTTTTACTTCTTCCCATCATCATCAAAGACGCATTGTCCGGATTGGACAGGGCAGGATTCGGATTCGATCGGATTGCCGCGCGCATAGACCGTGAGGCCCTCGAGTCCCGAGAGAGGCGCGAGGCTTTTCACCTGGTTCCCGTCGATCCAGAGCGTCTCGAGCTGCGTGAGCGCGCTGAGCGGCGAGACGTTTTCTATCCTATTCTCGGACAGGTCGAGCGTTCGCAATTTGCTCAGCACCGAGAGGGGGCTCAGGTTCCGCACGTTGTTGTTCGGCAGCTTGAGCGAGGTCAGCTGCGTGAGGGGCGCGAGCGGGCTCAGGTCCTCGAGAGGCGGCTCGGTGCGTGAGCCGGAGAGGTCGATGCTGTCCATCGCCGCGAGTTTGTTTTGAATATTGCGGCAGCCGTTAGGGCCGAAGTCCGGGCCGCCCGCGATCTGGATCAGGCGCATCACGGTCGCGCCGCCGGACCAATGCGTGAGGTCGTCGGGCGAGAGCGTGAAGGCGAAATCGCAGTAGCTCGCGAAGTCGGAGAAGCTGGTCGGCGAATACACGCACGAGACGCCCTTGGGGCAGACTTCCGCGTTTTGGAGATTGCTCAGGGCCTTGACGGTGCGGAGCGCGGGCAGCTTCTGGAGCGGCGAGAAATCGTGGATGCGGTTCATCGAGAGATCGAGCGTCGTCAGCTGATCGAGACCGACGAGGGCATCGATCCTGGTGAGGCTGTTGCGGCTCAGATCGAGCGTGGTCAGCGATTTCGCGGCGCTCAGCGGCGAGATGCTGGTGAGCGAGCTGTCGCGGATCGTGAGCGTTTTGAGCTTCGTCAGCCTCGCCCAGGGGATGAGGCTGAGGTCGAGGTCCTCGCCGTTGTCCGAGAGGGTCAGGGATTCGAGCGCGGCGAGGCTGGTCCAGGGCACGCTCTGGAGATCGAGGTTGCCGCTGTTGCCCGAGAGGTCGAGCGTCTTCAGGCCGGTGAGCGCGCTCAGGAACGAAAGGTCCCAGGGCACGTGCCGGCGCGTCCTGTAATCATAGTTGTTGCGCAGGGTCAGGTCCTGGAGCTTGGTCAGCTTCGCCAGCGGGCGCGTGTCCACGATGCGGTTGCTGTCGAGGCTCAGGGTCGTGAGCGAATCGAGTTCGCCGATCGGCCTGACGTCCGCGATCTGATCGGCCTTCTGCGCCGAGATCGTGAAATCGAAATAGATCCCGAGGTGTTTATACTCCGTCCAGCGGCGCATGGTATCGGCGGCCAAGGACGGGCTCACCGCCAGGTCTTCGATCTTGGCTCCGAAACGTTTATCCTCGTCCCGGAACGAGGCCATCATCGTATCGACCGTGACCCAGAGATCCTTGTTGTAGTTGTTGAAGGCGAGCATCGCCTCGAGCGTCGGCGTCTTGCCGAGGCTCGAGAGTTTATCCCAGGTGGGTTGCGGATGAAGAGGGGGATTCGCCGGGGATGAAGGCGGCAGCGTCACGCTCGAGCTGGTTTCGATCCAGTCCGTATAGGCGCCGGCGAAGTTGTAGATCGCTTCGCCGTCCTCGCACACGCCCTGGCCGAGGAGCGACTGTGAGTTGAGCAGCGGGCTCTTGCCGTTCAGGATGCCGGCGAGATACCAGGTGCCGTTGACCTTGGCGAAAGCCGGCCCGCCCGAATCGCCGTTGCAGGTGCCGTGACCTGCGTTGGGACCGACGACGAGCAGGTTCACAAAGTGCGGTTCGTTGAAGAAGTTCTCGAGTTTCGTCTCCACTTCATAGAGACGGCCGAGGCACTGGCTCTCGTCGCAGTTGCTGGCGGTGCGGCCGTAGCCGGCGAGCAGGATCTGGTTATCCAGGCCTTTGAGGGCGTCGAAGGCGTCGGGCGAATGCAGGATCTCTATGGGTTTCCAGGGCGCGGGCGCGTTTTCCGCCATCTTCACCCAGGCGAAGTCGAAGTTCGGGAAATAGAGCGAACCTTCCTTACGATAGGTCTGGCTCTTCACGACCGAGACGGTTTTCGCGTTCGGATCGGTGGCATCGGCCCCGAAGAGCACGAAGAGAGGGGACTTGCGGGATTCGACGCAGTGAGCGGCCGTGAGGACGAGGTTCGGCGCGACGAGCACGCCCGAGCAGAGCGTGGTGATCTTGCCGTTGGTCGGTGTGACGAGAGCTACGGTGCTGTTCAGAGTCGGTGTGTCAGCGGCCGGCGCATGACCTCCCACGATCGCGAGGCTTGATGTGTGTCCCTTCCCGGCCGGCGAGCAGCCAGACGCAACGGAAACGGCCAGAAGGCAGCCTATTCCGAGGAGGAGGTGACGGAGGATCGTGAGCATGCGGACTGGTCCTTCTCAAGCTCAAACCTAGAACGACCAAAGGGTCCGACCGGGCTGAGGGCCATTTACCTCCCTTGGCTATTGCAGAGGGGGAGAGAGGTCAATGATAAACTTAAGGAGGAATGTCTATAAAAATTAGAAGGCTGTCTCAGAATTTTTCCGGGGTAGAGTCCCTGGCTCAAGTCTCGGAAGACACAAAATGGCGGTTTCTACCGGCCTTTTTCGCTTCGTAAAGAGCGCGATCCGCCTGTGCGAGCAGTTGTTCACGGCCTACGGCGCTGACGGAAGGTTCGGTTCAAGCTACACCTAAACTCACGGTCACGTTGGGACTGACTTTGGATCCGACGTGCTCGATCGCTAAGGTGAGGAGAGCCGACTTGATATTTTCGCAAATGGTTTCGGCCTGTTTTGCCGAAGTTTGCGGCAGGATCAGAGCGAATTCTTCACCGCCATAACGCGCAACCAAGTCACCAGGACGCTTTAAACATCCCTTCATGGCTTGGGCGACCCGAATTAAACAATTGTCGCCGCTCTGATGGCCGTAGTGATCATTATATTGTTTGAAGAAGTCCACGTCGCCGATGATGAGGGTGATATGGCCGCCGTTTCGGAAGGCGCGTTTCCATTCCTGCTCGAAGTTTTCGTCAAAGCAGCGACGGTTAGGTATGCCGGTGAGACTATCGATCATCGACACGGTCGCGAGGATGCGGTTCAAATCGGAGAGCTGATGACTGGCTTCGAGGAGCTCGCGCTCGCGGGATTTACGCCGGTCCACCTCATGCTTCAGGCGCGGGCAGCTCCTGACCCGGGCGCGCAGCTCGTAGTCGGCGATCGGTTTGGATACGAAGTCGGTCGCGCCGTAGGCGAACGCCATCGGCATCTTCTCGGCGCGCGAGCCTTCCGCTATCGTGAGGATCGGCAGGTCCTGGTAGTAGATCCTGCTGCGGAGCTCTTCGGCGAATTTCGGGAAAGAGTCGGCTTGCGTCACGTCGATGATCGCCAGTTCGAGGTCGTGGAGAGCGTGCTGAAGGCCGGTCGCGAGACCCAAATGCTCACGGGCCTGCTCGAAGTTCGAACAGATGAGCAGATCGCTGTAGCCCCAGGCCTTGAGGTGGTTCTCGAGCAACTCACGATCGGAGGCCACGGATTCAATCAGCAGGATGGACATGACGCGATTCCTTCAGTTAAAAAGCTGCCTCTCTTCTTCGGACGTCTCAGGAGAGAGTGGAATAAATTTATCGTAACAATCGGTAAACAAAGGTGAAAACGGCGATAAATTAATTCGGCGTTCAGGCCGCTGGGGAATTATGTCAGCTCCGGTCCTAGAACTGTGTTACCACTATAAAAAGAGGTGCGGGCGAAGGCCTTCCTGATTATCCGTAAGTTTTGTTGGTGGCTCATGAAAAAAGTCCTGCTGGTATGTTTTGATAATCTCGGAGATCTCGTGTTCGCCTCGGCGATCGCCCGTGCGCTGCATCGCGATCCCGAAATTCATCTCGGCCTGCTTTGCAAGGATTACACGGCAAAAATAGGCTTCCTCCTGCCCGGCGTCGAGCAGGTCTTCGCTGCCGACCCGTTCTGGGATCGGGCGCCGCATCGCAAGAAAGGCAAACTCGCGAATTACGTCCGCTGCCTCCTCACGGTTCGGGCGCAGGGTTTCGACGAGGCTTATATCCTCGGCGGCAACTGGCAGTCGGCGCTCTCGCTGCGGCTCGCGGGCGTGAAGAGGATCTGGGCGCTGCGGGGGCGCAAGAACGCGTGGCTGGTCTCCAAGGCCTTTCCCCAGCCTTCGCGGCAGGAGGGTGTGGTCAAAGGATTGCTCGCGAGCTTCGCTCCGGTGCTGCCGGCCGCGCCCGAGCCGACCGCTCTCTTGAATCCCGAATCCTTCCCGCATTTCGCGCGCCCGGCGGCGCTCAAAGGCAAAAAACTCGTGGTGCTCCACGCCTTCGCGGGGCGCGCCGACCGCTGCGCGCCGCTCGCTCTGTGGGGCGAGCTGGCGAGAGCCTTGAGCCGCGAGGGTTATCATGTGCTGTGGACCGGCGTGTCCCAGGAGATCGCCGCGGTGCGCACCCAGTTTCCCGGCGAATGGGATCACACGCACTTCGTCGACAGCTGGGCGCAGGACCTTCTGCAGCTCGCCTGGGTCTGGAGCGAAGCGGAGCTCTTCGTCGGCCACGATTCGGGGCCCCTGCACGTGGCGAACGCGCTCAAGGTGCCCGTGCTCGGCCTTTATCTGCCGGGCGAACCGCAGCGGACGTATCCGCAGGCCGCGGGCCCCTATACGGTCATCCATAAGAGGAATCCCGGAGAGCTCACGGCCAGCGAGGTGATCGCGGCGGCCCTGCGCCTGCTCCGGGGCGAAGGCGAGGCGAGGGGATGAGCATCAAGAAGATCCCGCGTTCGCGGGTCAAGGAAGGTCATCACATCAAACCGAAGCGCCCTTACGCGGACGTGCTGAGGAGCCTCGGCAAGGTGCTCAAGATCAATCGTGAGGTCGCGGCCCCCATCTGGTATTCGGGGCATCCCGAACGCGAGAACTGGGGCGACTGGCCGCTGCGCGTCACGATCTGGAACATCTTCAAGGGCTGCGGCGGCGAGCATTTCTACAACGACTTGCGCCTGCTCTGCTTCGAGAGCGATCTCCTCCTCCTGCAGGAGGCGCTGCTCTCGCATCGATCGATGGAGGAGCTCTCGCTCGACGGCTTCCTCGGCGTGCACGGGGCTTCCTACGAGAGGGCGGATAAGCTTCGCGACGGCGTCATGACCCTGGCCCGCATGCGTCCCGGCGAGGTTCCCAAACGCGTGCTCTGCAAATACCCCGAACCCGTGCTCAAGACGCCGAAGGCCGCGCTCGTCACCGAATATCCCCTGCACGACGGGCGCAACCTCACCGTCGTGAACCTGCACGCGACCTTGATCCGCACGATCAGGCGCGCGCGGGAGGAGCTCGAGCACCTGATCGAGCATCTCGAGATCGGCGACGGGCCTCTGATCTTCGCGGGCGACTTCAACACCTTCACGCCGCGTTATTTCCAAGCCGTCGCGCATACGCTGGAGAAGCTGGACCTCTCCTACGTCGAGATCCCGAACGATCCGCGCAAGGGCATCAACCACCTCGACCAGCTGTTCGTCCGCGGCATGACGGTCGAAGCGATCGAGATCGATACCAGGATCCGTTCCTCCGACCACTTCCCGATCCGCGCGACCGTCCGCATTCCGCCCGCGAAATAAAAAAGAAGCCTGGACCGCGTCGGCCCAGGCTTCGAAGGATTCTATGAAAGAATTAGGCTTAAAGCGCCGCTTTGATTTTGGCGAGGATGCTGGAGGCCTCGTCGAGATGCGCTTTCGCGTACATCATCTGGTCGATCGCCTCGTCCTGAGTGATCTGGTCTTTTTCCAGGCGCTGGCAGAGGTACATCTCGATCGGATCGGTCTTGGTGTAGACGCTCTTGTGCTGCGGCCAGAGGTTGGTCTTCGCGTTATCGCCGCCCATGCAGAGCGGGATGTAGTGGTCGATCTTGAAATCGCTGCGGCTCATCTCCTCGATCTGGTAGCCGAGCTGATGGTCGTAGTCGCGGATCACCGAGTTCTTGGTGCCGGTGGAGACGCTGCGGTCGCAGTAGGCGATTTGCGAAGGGTAACGGTATTCCGAAGGATGCTGGCATTTCACGCCTGGCGTCAGGCTCGGGTCGGCATCGATCGGGTATTGGGCTTGGTGCGTCGAGGGGCTTGGGGAAGAGGCTGTCGATGAAGCGGAAGTCGTGTCGATCGAGCTGGAATCGGAGTCGGAGAAATCATCGGAGAGGGAAGAACTGGAACTTGAAGGATAGGACGTTGTCTTGTGCTTGCTTTTCGACATCGTCTCGGAGGACGAAGAGTCCGCCGGTCCACAAGCTACTGTCAGGGAAACGAGACTCAGGGCAAGGATCGTGCGTATCATCGTTTTCTTCCTAATAGAAAAGCATTTACGGTGCTTTGTAGAGACGCCGAACCAAATCTTCGGCTTATATTAAGACTCACACAGACACCCTTTTACACAGGCCCGGTTGGTTTCGTATAAAGATGGTAAAAATTGTTCCTTTACCGAATCTTCATAATCGAGGTTTTTCGGGCCTCACAGGGTGTGAAGGGCTCTTGAACGAAGCATAAGACCATGAATTATTTACAGGAATCGAATAGCATCTTAGCGTGGAACTCGTTAAATTGACCAGCTTTTTCTTAAAAAAAATTCCGTTAGAGGAAGGATTCATATGTCATTTGGCCATATTGATGCGGTGATTTTCGATTTTGGCGGCGTAATTCTTGATCTGAATTACGACGCGACGGATCAAGCCCTGAAAGCCATGTTCCCGGAAAGCGCAGAGATCCGTTATTCGAAGGCGGCGCAAACCGCGCTCTTCGATGCTTTTGAAACCGGGGAGCTTTCGCCCGAGGAGTTTCGGGCCAGGCTGCGCGAGGCGGCCGCGCAGGATGTGAGCGACGAGGCGATCGATCGGGCCTGGAACGCCATGCTGCTCGATGTGCCGCCCGCCCGGATCGAATTCCTTCGGCAGGTGGCGCAGCGTTATCGCACCTTCCTCTTCAGCAACACCAACGCTATCCATAAGACCGCCTTCGATCGTATCCTCGCGCGGCATCTCGGCGAAGCGCCCTTCGACGGGCTCTTCGAGAAGGCTTATTACTCGCATACGTTCGGACTGAGGAAACCCCACGTCGCGACCTACGAGGCCTTGCTGAAGGACGCCGGGCTCACGGCGTCCCGCACCTTGTTTATCGACGACAATAAGGATAATATCGCCGGCGCCCGAGCCGCTGGCCTGCAGGTCTATCATCTGACCGGCGATCTGCTCCAGGCTCCGGAGCTGCATAGCCTGGTGCGATAACTCGGATTGGAAAACTTCATCTTCGGAGAGAGATTCATTATGAAGATATTGAGTATGACGGCTGTTCTCCTCGGTCTCGCGCTGACGGCGCAGGCGGAGGAGGCGAAGCCGGTCGCGGCCGCCGAAGCGAAACCTGCTCAGGCTGAGGCCAAAGCCGCCGAAGCGAAACCCGCGCAGGCTGCGGACGCGCCTTCAACCGACGTCAAACCAACCGAAGCTGGCGCAAAGCCCGCCGAAGCCAGCACCGGTCAGGCGAAACCCGAGGATTGCACCGGCAAACCTTCCCAGCTCGACGTGAAGAAGCAGGAGCAAAAGGCTGCCGAGGATAAAGCGATCGCGAACCTTGGCCTCGCGCCCAAAACGAAACCCGCCCCGCAGAATACGCTAGGCCAGGTCAAAGAGATGGAAAACTGCAAGTGAGCCGAGCGCAGCTCGGTGATGATGCAAGGCGCCGCCGAGAAACTTAAGGCGCGTCTTTGCGAATGTAAGGCCGCAGCGAGCCGAAATCCACCGACCTATGGCTCGCGGATTCTCCTTCCAGCTCGCAATTGTCCTCGCTGGTGGGATCGATATCCTTGGGCAGACACGAGTCGCTGATAAACAGTTCCTTGCCGATGATCTTGTAGGAGAGGAATTCGTTGCCGCCCGCGCTCACGATATCGAGCGCTCCCACCTGCCCGGGCGCCGCCTTCTCCGCGTTATAACCGACCTTGACCATATCGCCGGCGACCAGGCTCTTAAAGCCGTCCTTGAGCTCCGGCGGCGTGGGGACCGCGTTCTTTTTATCGAACTCCGCCACATCCCGCTCCATCTCCGCCTGCGTATAAGGCTTCTGGCAGCCGCTGTCGGCGAAGAAACGAAACGTCGTCTCCATGCTGCCCGCGCTGACGACCAGCGTCGCCAGCGAACTCAGGACGCTGGTCTCCGGCACGACGCGTTCGGTGCATTGCGTCCAGATCCCCGGCAGATCGTAGATCGCGGCGGGAGGCGTTTCGGTATCGGCTTCAGCCGCGTTCTGGATCGCCGCAGGATCGATTTTCGCCAGCGCCAGGGGCGACGGGGAAACACCGGTCTGGTCCGCGGGGATCGCAGGATTTTTACGGGGATGGCAAGCGAGCGTCAGAAGCTGGAGAGAGAGCAGCGAACGGAGCAGGCGTTTCATAATCGGTCTCTTCACGGATTGTGCGGGGGTGAAGAGACCAGTCTAACATAAAGCTCAGTCCTTCTCAGGCGGGAACATCTCGCTGTCGTAGCGATGGCCTTTGCCGCCCTTGGGCATGGCTCCGGCCTGGCGCCGGCTCTTGGCTCCGGATTTGCCGGTCCGTTCGCCTTTGGGGCCTCTGCGGATAGGCTTCACGCGCTTCTGGTTATCGAGAGCGGCCTGGCCTTGCGTCGCCTTCTTCTCATCCTTGGCGAAGGCCATCGGGCTCGTGGCGCCGAGCAGCAACGCGAGACTGAGAATCTTCCAAGCTTTCATCCTAAACCTCCAAAGAGCTCAGGGAAGGGCATCGGAATATTACGCCAAGTCTTGAACCAAAGTTTTTTCTATCGAACGAAAAGAAGGCCCGATCCGTGGGATCGGGCCTTCGAATGTTGAAGGATTTCAAATGTTTAGAACGCCTGGCGGATGCCGATTTGGAATTGGCGGCCGCGCACGTCGGTGGTCGATCCTAAGTAGCCGACATCACGGGTCTCCTTGTCGGCGACGTAGAGGGAGGTGATGCGGTCCTCGATGTTGTAGACGCCGAGGGTCAGGGTTCCGGTTTTCATGTAATTGTAAGCGTAGCTCACGCTGTAGACCGTTTCCGGAGAGATGTAACCGAAGGTCGGGTCGGTATCGAAGTAACCGCTCTCCTGGCGGCCGATCGTGAGCGTGTCGAACGAGAAGCGATGTTTGTCGGTGTTCATGAAAAGGCTGTTGCTCAGGCGGTAGCGCGGCACGCCGAAGGCGCCCACGTATTCGCGCTCCGGATCGGTCTTGGTCGGTTTGCCTTTCTGCGACAGCACCCGCGAATAACTCGAATCGAGGCCGTAGTTCACGGGACCTGTGGTGATGTTGAGTTTCGAGGCGATGTCGTAGCCCTTCGATTTCAGGGTCCCGAGGTTCGCGTACGAGTTGTCGATCGAACCGATCTTGCCGTCGTCGCCGCGATTGATCGTCGAGGAACCGAGGCTCTGGCCCGCGATTTCCTTCTTGATCAGCTCATCCAGCGATTCCTGGCCGATGATGTCCTTGATGCTGGTCGCCCAGTAGTCGAAGGACACGGTGTAGAACGGGTGCGGTTCGAGCACGAAGCCCAGGGCGTAGGAGAGCGAGGTCTCTTCCTTGAGGTCCGGGTTGCCGGGACTGTTCACGTAGGTGCTGTAGACCTTGCCGTTGTTGCCGCAAGGGTTGTCCGCGGGCACGGTGTTGTTGCAGTAGACCGGATCGGTGACCGTGAGGTAGCCGCCGCTGTTGCGGTTGAAGACCTCGGCGAGGGTCGGGGCGCGGAAGCCGGAGCCGACGCTGCCGCGCAGCTTGATCTGGTCGATCGGGCTTTCCACGACGTTGGCGCCGAAGTTGAACGTATCGCCGAAATCCGAGTAATGGTCGAAGCGGCCCGCGATGCCGGCGTCGAGCGATTTGTAGAAGGGCAGGTCCAATTCCGCGAAGGCCGAGGTCGTATCGCGTTTGCCGTAACCGTCGCTGGCGTAACTGCCGAGGTAACGGGCCTTATAGATGCCCGCGGTCTCGGGGAACTGGTTGAGGAACTGCTTGTCCTTCGGATCGGCGCGCAGGATGTACTTCTCGTGGTAAGCGGAAACGCCCGCCGCGACGCTCGCGTCGCCGCCCGAGAGTTTGAAGACCGGGCCGGTGGCATAAGCGGTCGCGCCCGAGATCAGGTTCGCTTCCTCGGTGTGCAGGTCGGCGAAGTAGCCGCCGATCTCCGAGAGGTCATCGGTGAAGATGTTGAAGTTCGGAGTCGCCGTCGTGCTGATCGGGAAGAGGTTGTCGATGAACTGCAGTTTGTCCGAGGCCTTCAGATAGGTCCTGAGGCGCTTGGTCGCGAAGTGCGAGGCGTCGAAGTTCCATTTCCACTCGCCCGAAAGCGGCCCGGAGAGCGAGAACATGCCGCCGATCATATTATCGCGCGTTTCGGTGTGGCCCGTATAACGCGGGAAGTACTGAGGCGCCGAGATCTTGATCATCGGATCGTTCGTGGTGTCGATGCCGGCCGCGGTGATCGCCGCCTGCAGATCTCCGGGAGTCTGGCTGAAGGGGAGGGCGTAGTTGCCGCTGCGCGCGGGGTTGCTGGTGAGCGTGCGGCTGGTGTCCACGCTGCGCGTATCGGTCTGCGACGCCAGGACCGTGAGGCTCGAGCTCACTTCGCCGAAGGCGTGTTCGAAGTTCAGGGTTCCGTAGCGGTGCACGACCTGCGGCCGCAATTCGCCGAGGCTCTTCGATCGGCCGTCGCCCACGCAGTAGACGTTGCCCGGATCGTTGGGATAGGTGATCTGGTTCTCGGTCGGGCAGTTCGGGCTCGCGTGGAAGTTGTAGGCGCCCGTGCTTTGAGTCGGCCGCGCGGTGTTCAGCAGGCCCCACTGGTAGGTGCCGTCCGGAGCGCCGCCCGCGCCGAGGTTATAGGGATATTCCGCGCGCCAGAGCTGGGGACGGTTGCGGGTGAGGATGCTATCCTCCTTGCCGCCGCCGACCGCGAGAGTCACGTCGGTGTCCCAGACGTTGAAACCGGTGGTCGCGCTGGCCTGGACGCTGTTACCGCCCTTATGGTTGGAGAGCGCGGCCTTGGTCTCGACCTCGGTGCCCGTGAAGGATTTCTTCAGGATCACGTTGATGACGCCGGCGACCGCATCCGAACCGTAGATCGCGGATTCAGCGGTTTTCAGGACCTCGACGCGCTCGACCATGGCGAGCGGGATGTTGTTGATGTTGGTGCCGCCGAGGCTCGCTTCGTTCGGCAGGCGGCGGCCGTTGATGAGGATCAGGGTCCGGCCGGCGCCGAGGCCGTGCAGGCTCACCGTCGCGCGGCCCACGTTCACGTAGCCCGCGCCGCCGTTGAAGCTGCCGAAGGTGTTTTCGGTCTGCGTCTGCAGAAGGTCGGTCATCGAGGTGATGCCGGCCTTCTCGAAGTCCTCGTGTTTCAGGACTTTGGTCGGAACCGCGTTTTCGACATCGATGCGACGGATGCGCGAGCCGGTGACGATCACGCGTTCATGGTCTTTTTTGAATTGGTTTTCGACCTTGGTCTGGCCCGGCTCGGGCTCGAGGGCCTGAGTCTTTTCGGTCGTCGCCGGCAGCGTTTCGTTCGCAGGCGGCGGCGTGGTCGCAGGGGCCGGAGTATCGATGGTCGCGGAACCGGGAACCTCATCGGGTGCTTTGGCAGGAGGGGTATTGGGAACGGGCTCCTGAGCTGAGGCAGCCGTTGCGGCAACGAGCAACGAAGGCACAACCCAACGCAATAAGGAACTCTGTGGGAGCATGACTCACATCCTTTGAAGCTTAGGAATTTCTTTGAGTGAGTCGGTAGCATTTTGTAACGTCTTTGTAACGGTAAAATGAATGAACCGTTAAGATTCGCGCGACTTTTCTGTTCAAGCTGGTAACTTTTCCTGTCACCGCGAGTAAACAATAGCCGAAAATGCGCGGCATTCTCGGCGTAGAAATGTCAGCGTTTTTCAGGCTGGTATTTACGGGAGAACGCGCGCTCCAAACCGCGTGCGAGCGAGGCCGCGAGTCGATCGATGCGCAGCGGATCCACCCGGATCTGGTCCAGCTCGTAGGGCTCGAGCGCGTTCGAGGCGACGAGGTGCTTCGGCACATCGATCGAGAGGCTCGGCACCTTCTGCATATGCTGATACGAAAGATAGATCGGCGCCGCGTGGTAAGGCTCATTCTCGAGGCAGGTGTAGCCGTCTTCGCTCAGCGTCTCCGTCAGAGCCTGAAGCAGCAGCGGGTCGGCGAGTTTACGGCCGTCGGCGGCGGAGCAGATCAAATCGATCTGCCGCTGATACCGGTGCTCGCGCGCCTCGAGATACTGGTTCACGTAGGAGGCGAGCGTGGCGAAGGCCACGGGTTCGGTACGCCGCTCGCCCTCGGCGTTCACCGGGCAGTAGCTCGCCATCGTATGAACGTCGAGCAGGAAGCAGGCCGGATGTTCAGCCATCTTTTCATAGACGCGATCGATCGCCGCGAGGCTGGTCTGATGCAGGGCGAGGAACGCCGCCTTCAATTCATCGAACAGCGTATGCGGGAGGCACGGCCGCAGGCAGTGCTCGTTCAAACGGCCGCCATCGACGATGCCGCGAGGGTAATTCATTTCGAGAACCTGAACGCTGTAACCCGCGGTGCTCGCCAGCCTTGCCCCCAGCGCGTGGGCCAGTTCGGAGGCGCCGGCGTCCCGTTCGATGGCGAGGTAGGAACGGAAGAGCGGCCAAATTTTCTCAAGGTCAGGATGAGCGGGTATTTCGGGAAAAAACTCGAGGAATTCGGTCGCGTCCGCTCCATGTGGCACGACCAAGATGACCTGCTCAGGACCGGCCGCGTGATACAACGTTTCTTTGAGGCTGGGATAACTCATGAGGTCTTCCGCAAAGGGGGCTCTGAACCCGCATTCGGCAGGGAGTTTAACAAAAGTTTGACAAGCTTGGGCAGGAAAAACTGG
>JASLCY010000164.1 GCA_030151925.1 Oligoflexus sp. | reverse complement strand
CGGCCTTTGGGTTTGAATCAGCACCTGCCCCGACCATTCCCCGCGGCCCGCGCGGCCCGCGGCCTGGACCATGAGTTGGAAGGTGCGTTCACCCGCCCGGAAATCCGGCAGGTTCAGCGTCTGATCGATCTCGAGGATGCAGATCAGGGTCACTTTCGCGAAGTCGTGGCCCTTCGCCAGCATCTGGGTCCCGACCAGGATATCGATAGCGCCCTCGCGGAAATCGCCGAGGATCTGCGGCAGGGCATCACGCTGCTGGACCGAATCGGAATCGACCCTTTGGATCTTGGCGCCGGGAACGCCGTCTCGCAGGAAGTGCTCCATCTGCTCGCTGCCGTAGCCCACCAGCACGAAAGACTCCTCGTCGCCGGAGGGGATCATCTTCGCCACCGAACGCTGGAAGTCACAGTAGTGGCAACGCAGCATGGTCGAGCGCTCGTGGACCGTCAGGGAAATGCTGCAATTGGGGCAGGTCACGGCTTTGCGTTCGCGCAGGGAGAAGAGGTAATAGGCGTAGCCCCGTCTGTTGACGAGCACCATCGCCTGTTTGCCGGCTTGATGATTCTCGCGCAGGGCCTCGAGGATACGCTCATCGACCGGGAGCTCGATCACAGGCGTCTCGCGCTTTTGATTCGTCATCTTCCGCGCGAAGCCTTTCCGGGCGTCCGGCCTGATGAATTCGATCGCCGGCAAAGGCCTTCGGTTCGCGCGTTCCTTGAGTTCGTGCAGCTGGTATTTGCCCTGCACGGCGTTCGCATACGATTCCATCGAAGGCGTGGCGCTGCCGAGCACCACCGGCAGGCCTTCGATATGTCCCCGCATCACCGCCACGTCCCGGCCGTTGTAGGTGAGGCCGGTCGCCTGCTTGTAGCTCGTGTCGTGCTCTTCGTCGACGATGATGAGGCCGAGGTTCGCAAAGGCCGCGAAGACCGCGGAGCGGGGCCCGATCAGGATCTGTCGCTGATTGCTGCGGATGAGTTGAAGCTCCTGCCAACGATCCTTGTCGAGCATTGCGGAATGGACGACCGCGACCTGGCCCGGGAAACGCGCGGAGAAGATGCGGGTCATCTGCGGGGTCAGGGCAATCTCAGGCACGAGCACCAGGGTCTGCCGGGTCTCGTCCTCCTTGAGGGCGGCCTCGATCAGGTGAAGGTAGATCTCGGTCTTGCCGGCGCCGGTCACGCCGTGCAGGAGGTTGGGCTTCCGATTTTTCTGGGAATGGAAGCCGCCGGCCGCAAGGGCTTCGAAGACCGTTTTTTGCAAAGGCGTAAGTTCCGGGGCGACCGAGGGTTGACTCACTTCGCGTTCAGCCGACCCCTCCGTCCAAAACGTCCGGCTTTTGGTCTGATCGACCTTTTCGCCCGTGATGTAGCCGTCCTTCTCGAGCTTTTTGAGCGTGAGTTTTTTCGCGCCCTCGTTCGCCTCGGCCCAGGACGCCAATTTCTTCTTTAGTATCGATTGGTTAAGTGGTCTCTTCTGCTTCCATAGATGTTTGAACAGGGCCGAGAGGCTGTGATCTTCATCAGCTCGGGCGCCTAGACCCTCGGCTGTGAGCTGGTAAGTGGTCTTCTCTTTTTTGACCACGGACAGGGGGAGCATCGCACGGAGGACTTCCCCGATGGGATATAAGTAATAAGAAGAGAGCCAACGGCCGAGCTGGAGAAGTACGTCACTGTAAACGGGGTTTGGATCGAGCACCTCTTCTATAGCTTTGATCGCATGGGAGGTCTTCGGCGCTTCGCGGCTTGAACTCAAAACGACGCCGACCAGTTTTCGGGCACCAAAGCTCACCTTGACGCGCACTCCCGGCGAAAGAGACACTTCCGCGGAGTAGGTAAAGGTCTGATTAAGCGCGACAGGTACGGCGATGTCGAGATAGTGCACGTAGCTCTTCCTATTTGACCCAATATCCCTGGGAAGCTCGCTCTGTAGCCTGTGTATAGACGCATCTATTCACTTGCGTCCAGTTCGTGTTTGGGTTAATTTTCAGTTCCCTTGAGGGAGATACCGGTTTGTATTGGCAGAGCAGCCCGCTCTTGCGTCTTACAAACTTGAGACGCTTAAGCGCGAGAAGGTATCAGATTTTAGAAACACCGGAGGCTGCATGGCAAGCGGAAGAAAAAAAAGACGTCTGATGTTCCGTCGTAAACGGACTTTGGACCCTAGCATCGTTATTGATTACAAAAACCCAGACGTTCTTCGTCGCTTCGTAACCGATCGCGGTAAGATCATCCCCCGCCGCATCTCGGGCGCAACTGCGAAACAACAACGCGCAATTTGCCTCGCTGTTAAGAGAGCTCGTTACCTCGCGCTCCTCCCCTACAGCCTTGGTCACCGCCAAGAACGCAACTTCGCAACAGAAATGTCTGCCATTGCTACTTCGGCAATGGGTACTTCCAGCAGACCATCGGCTCCTCGCGGTCCACGCGAAGACAGACCGAGCCGTGACGGAGAGGAATAAACATGAGTCGTCGTTGTGAACTCACTGGCAAAGGCGTACAAGTCGGCCACCGCGTATCTCACTCGAACGTCAAGACTAAGCACCGTTTTCTCCCGAACCTCCAAACCAAGCGTTTCTGGTCGGTAGGACTGTCGAAGTTCGTTACGTTGAAAGTCAGCACCGCTGCTATCCGTACCATCGACAAAATCGGTCTCGATCAATTCGCTCGTAAAAACGGCGTTAAACTCTAAGAGGATAGTCATGGGTCGCGGAGATAATCGCAAAACTCCTAAAGTTCGTCGTTTGAAGGCGCAAGCAAAACTCAAAGCCCGCATCAAACGTAAGATCGAAGGCGGCGCTGCGAAACCTACTTCTAAGAAGTAATTTTTAAGCGCACGACGCTCCACCCTGTGGGGCGTTTTTCTTTTGGGCAGGTTTATGAAACAGGTCACTCTCATCACCGATGGCGCCTGTCTCTCGAACCCTGGTCCAGGCGGATGGGCCGCTCTTCTTCGTTATGGGACGACAGAAAAGATGGTCTCCGGGTCGGAAGCTCAGACGACGAACAATCGTATGGAGCTCCAGGCTGTGATCGGCGGGCTTAAAGCCCTGAAAGAACCTTGCATGGTTCATTTAATCGTCGACAGCCGCTATGTGATGGACGCCTTCGAAAAAGGCTGGATCAACGGGTGGAAGGCCAACGGCTGGAAGACGGCCGACAAGAAGCCCGTCAAGAACCAGGAGCTCTGGATAGAGCTCGATAGCGTCGTCAAGCTCCATAGGATTCGCTGGGAGTGGGTAAAAGGGCACAACGGCCATGCTGACAATGAGCGGGTCGATCAAGAAGCCCAGGCTCAGGCCTACCGCGCTAAGAGCAAAGCCTTGGGCGCGATTTGATTCAAGGGTTAGGATTCGGCTTGACGAATCTAGCTCCACTTGTTAATTGACACAGTCTCTCTTCAATAAAAGAGAAAACGGAGAAATAAAGTGGCTCATCACAAATCAGCAAAAAAACGTATTCTTGTTAACGCTAAAAAACGCGTTCAAAACCATTCTTATATCAGCACCGTTCGTACGGCTGTTAAAAAACTCCGCACCGCTATCGAGAAGAAAAGCGACATCAAAGAAGTGAACGACCTCTTTGAATCCGCTCAATCGCTCCTTCACAAAGCGGCTAGCCACGGCATCCTTCACCGCAACAACGCTTCGCGCAAAGTTGCTCGTTTGGCTGCTCTCGTGAAGAAGTCGACCGCGAAGTAATCTTCGCCGTTCGTTCCTTTACGAAAATCAAAACCCCTGCCAGCGATGGTCAGGGGTTTTTGTTTGTCCGGTTTACTTGGTTTCCTGCTTCATCGCCTGCTTCGCCTTGAGCCACAGCTCCTCGAGCTTGGCCGTCCCGGCCGTCGTTACGTCGAGTCCTTCCGCCTTCGCCAGGGCTTCGACCTTATCAAAACGCTTCAGAAACTTCAGATTGCCTCGATGGGCGATATCCTCGGGCTCATACCCCAAATGGCGTGAGAGCTGGGCGAGGGAGAAAAAGCAGTCGGAAAGCTCTTCGGCGATCTTCGGCTCGTCCTGCGCGTGAATTTCGTGTTCAAGCTCCGCAAGCTCGGATTTGAACTGATCCAGCACCTCGGTCGGCTTCTGCCAGTCAAAGGCGATTTTGTGGGCCTGCTTGCCGATCTCAAAAGCCTGGGTCAACGCCGGGGTCACCTTACGGGCCTTGGCGAAGACCGAAGTCGCCTTGGGCTTCTCCTGCTGCTTGATGACGGCCCACTGATCCACGACATCCGCGGACTTCAGCGGCTTCTCCGTCGGGGCAAAGACATGCGGGTGGCGGCGAATCATCTTGTCGCGAATCGACCGCACCACTTCGATGATATCGCCGCTGCCGGCTTCTACGGTCAGCTGCGAGTTCAAAACGACCTGCAAAAGCACATCACCGAGCTCTTCGATCAGCTCCGCGCTCTGGGCCGAACCTGTCATATGCTCAGCGGCTTCGTAGGCTTCCTCTATCATGTAGCGGCGCAGGGAAAGATGCGTCTGCTCCAGATCCCAGGGACAACCTCTAACAGGATGGCGCAGCTGAGCCACGGTTTTGACGAACTCCTTGAAGAGCCGAGCGGCCTTCTCCGAACGCTCTTCCAGCTCGGCTTCCCACTTCTCTTCCGAAAAATCTTTGCCGCCCGCCATCAGAGGATCTCCACAAGGCTAGGAAGATATTCGTCCTTCGCTTTGAGCCCCATGAGCGCCAGCACGGTGCCCGGGATATGCGCGATGCTGCCTTTGGGCAGATCGCTGCGCAGCCTGTAGCCGGTGAGGCCTTTCGGATCATAGAGCAGGAAGGGGACCGGGTTCAGGGTATGAGACGTCTTAGGTTTCGGCCGCGTGCTGAACGGGAGCTCAAGCCAGTTCGCAGGGCCTTCTTTATTCGTGTCGAACATCTCATCGCAGTTCCCGTGATCCGCGGTGAAGATAATGATCGTGCCGGTCTCGTCAGCCGCTTTCAGGAGGCGGCCGACGCACAGATCTACCACATCCATCGCGGTGATCGCCGCCTCGAGATTCCCGGTGTGTCCTACCATATCGCCGTTGGGGAAGTTGATGCGCGCGAAATCGAAGGTATCGCGGCGCATGCGGTCGATCATGGCTTCGGTTATCTCGTAGGCCTTCATCCAGGGCTTTAAATCGTAGTTGATCACGTCCGAAGGGATCTCGAGGTATTCTTCGAGCTTCTCGTCGAACTTGCCCGAACGATTGCCGTTCCAGAAGTAGGTGACGTGCCCGTATTTCTGCGTTTCCGAGCAGGCGAACTGCCTGAGGCCGAGGTGCACGAGGTGCTCGCCGAGGGTGTTGTCGATAGCCGGGGGCGAGACGAGATAACGCGATGGGATATGCAGGTCGCCGTCATACTCCATCATGCCCGCATAGAAGACCTTCGGCACGCGCACGCGTTGGAATTCCTTGAGATCGGCCTCCATGAAGGCGCGCGAGATCTCGATCGCCCGGTCGCCGCGGAAGTTGAAGAATATGACCGCGTCGCCGTCTTTCATGCCGGTATAGGTCTGGCCGTTCTCATCGACCACGAAAGGCGGGAAGTATTGGTCCGTGAGGCCGGGATCTTCGCGGAAATGCGCGATCGCTGCCGGAAGGCTCGGGAAACGAAGGTTGGCCTCGCCCAGCACGTGGGCCTTCCAACCGCGCTCGACCATAGACCAATCCGCTTCGTAACGGTCCATGGTCGTCGTCATGCGCCCGCCGCCGGAAGCGACAGCGATATCGCAGCCGGCGGCCCTGGCTTCCTGCACGACTTTCATGAGGCGATCGATATAGACTTCGGCGCTTTTTTCAGCGACGTCGCGGCCGTCCTGCAGCATATGGAGGCGAATATGCTTCACGCCTTCCTGCACGGCGCGCCGGATCAAAGCGTAGAGGTGATTTTCGTGAGCGTGGACGTTGCCGTCGGAGAGCAGGCCGAGGAGATGCAGGGTGCTCTGCGTTTTGATCACCTGTCCGATCAGCTCTTTCCAGGTCTGTCCTTCGAAGATGCGGCCCGAATCGATCGCGTTCTGAACGAGTTTCGCGCCCTGATCGAAGACGCGCCCCGCACCAAGAGCGTTGTGGCCGACTTCGCTGTTCCCCATATCGGCGTCGCTCGGCAGGCCGACGTAGGTGCCGTGGGCCTTGAGAGTGCGATAAAGACCGTTTTGGGAAAGAAGATTGAGGTTGGTCGTGGTCGCGAGCTTAAACGCATTTCCGTAGCTGCTCTCTCGTGTTCCAACGCCATCCATGACGACGACTAAAACTTTGCGCTTGGCTTTTGACACCGACGTCTCCTTCGATTAATCACTGAAATGACCTTGCATCCAAAGGTCCATGAAAGATTTAACAATTTCCGCAGGAAAAATCCGCCCTTTTTGGACAGGAGCCCGCCTTGAAAGCCCTGATACAACGTGTAACCTCGGCCTCTGTGACTGTTAACGACGCCGTAGTCGGCGAAATCGGCCCCGGTTTCCTGATTTTACTTGGCGTTGCGGAAGGGGATAACGAGGAAAAGGCCCGTTATCTGGCCGACAAGATCCTCAACCTGCGCATCTTCCCGAATGCGGAAGGCAAGTTCGACAAGTCGCTGATCGATCTCAAGGGAGAGGCGCTGCTTGTTTCGCAATTCACCCTGCTGGCCGATACGAGCAAAGGCCGACGTCCGAACTTCCAAAAGGCGGCCAAACCCGAGGAGGCGAGGCGGCTCTATGAGTATATGCGGTCGCTGATCGAAGGCGCCGGCATCCGCTGCGCGACGGGGCAGTTCCAGGCGCATATGGACGTTCGCCTTTGCAACGACGGGCCTGTGACGGTGATGGTGGAGACGCCGGGTTAAGATCGAAGCGGAGCAATAAAAAAGGCGCCAATAAGGCGCCTGTGCATTTCAGTTATCATTGGACTCAGAATCATCGATACCGATCTTCTGGTAGAACAGTTCGTCTATCGTCTTCTTGATAAGGATCCAAAGCAGTTCTTTATCGGAACACTTGCCGAAGACGCCCAGCGGAATCTGGAAACCGCCCTTATCCTTACGGCCACCGCCGTAGTAAACGCCGTGCTGGTCCTGGCCGAAGACGTCCTTGATCCACTTATCAGGATCGAGCGTGTGGGACTTCGTCCGGAGCGAACCGTCGACGAATTCACCGCCGACGACGCCATAGACCACGACGGTATCAATCCCTTCGCGGTTCAAGAGATAGTCCGCGCATTGGCCGATGCCGTCGCGGTCCTCCTCGCGTACGTAACCGACGCCCGAGAACATGAAGGTCCCGCGGATGTCCTTACGCTGCAAAGCGATCTGCGTGAGGTCCATCGTCTTCGCCGGGATCGACTGACGGGAGATCAGCGCGAGCAGGTCTTTGTCAACATAACGGGAAAGCAGCTCGCTCGCCTTGTAATCGGCCGGCGTCGCGTTCACGAAGTTATCGGTGTCCGTGCGGACGCCGTGCATCAGCGCGGTCGCTATCTTCGCCTGCTCGAGCGTATCGCCGCTGAAGCCGAACCGAGGATTCGCCAGGTA
>JASLCY010000063.1 GCA_030151925.1 Oligoflexus sp. | reverse complement strand
GAGCCTATAGGCTCCATGGGCACCGACATCCCGCTCGCCGTCCTCTCGGAGCGGCGCCCGCCGCTCTTCGATTACTTCAAACAACTCTTCGCCCAGGTGACGAATCCGCCTATCGACGCGATCCGCGAAGAGCTGATCACCTCGCTCTCGAGCCACATCGGAGCCGAAGCCAACCTCTTCGCCGAAAATCGGCAGAAGGTCATCCGCCTCGAGCATCCCGTCCTGCTCGCGGGCGACATGCGCGCCATCAAACGCATGAACGGCTTTCATCGCGTGACGCTGAGCCTGAGTTTCCGTAAGGAGATCGGTTTCGCCGCCGCTCTCGCCGATCTCTCGGAAAGGGCAGCGGCCGCCGTGCGTTACGGAGCGGACGTGCTCATCCTGAGCGACAAGGGCGTCGATCAGGGGCGCCTCGCCCTGCCCTCGCTCCTGGCTTGTTCCGCCGTGCATCACTCCCTCATGGAGCAAGGCCTCAGGGCGAAGGCCAGCCTCATAGTCGAAGCGGGAGACGCGCGCGAAGTCCATCATTTCGCTCTGCTCTTCGCCTACGGGGCGGCCGCGATCCATCCCTACCTGGCGCTCGAAGCCCTCGAACAGGCCGACGTCACGGCCGGTCTTGGCGATATCGAACCCTGGAAACGCAGCCTCAATTTCCGGAAGGCGATCGAAGCGGGCCTGCTCAAGATCATGTCGAAGATGGGCATCTCCACTTTGCAGTCCTATCGCGGCGCGCAGATCTTCGAAGCCCTCGGCTTGTCGCGCGATCTCGTCGACCGGTATTTCCCCTGGACGCCGACGCGCATCGAAGGCGTCGATCTCCCGGCTTTGGAAGACGACGCGCGAGCGCATCACGCGGAGGCCTTTACGCGAGCCGCGCCCGATCTCGACGAAGCCGGCGTCTACGCCTGGCGCCCGCTCGGCGAGAAACATCTGCATGATCCGGCCATGATCAGCCGCCTGCAGAAAGCGACCCGCATCAACAGCCGCGAGGAGTTCAAGGCCTTCTGCAAGACCGTGGACGAGGGCGAAGGCAACCTCAGGTCGCTCTTGCGGTTCAAAGCGGCGACGCCGATTCCGCTCGAAGAGGTGGAAGCGGTCCAAAGCATCGTCAAACGCTTCGCCACCGGAGCGATGAGCTTCGGCTCCATCTCGAAGGAGACGCACGAGACCGTGGCGATCGCGATGAACAGGCTCGGCGCCAAGAGCAACTCGGGCGAAGGCGGCGAGGATCCCGAACGATTCGCACCGCTGCCTAGCGGCGATTCCCGTCGCAGCGCGATCAAGCAGGTCGCCAGCGCCCGCTTCGGAGTGAGCAGCCACTACCTCGTGAATGCCGACGAGCTGCAAATCAAGATGGCCCAGGGCGCGAAACCCGGCGAAGGCGGGCAGTTGCCGGGCGATAAGGTCGATGCGGAAATCGCCCGCGTGCGGCACAGCACGCCGGGCATCACCCTGATCTCGCCGCCGCCGCACCACGATATCTACAGCATCGAGGACCTGGCCCAGCTCATCTTCGATCTCAAACATGCGAACGATCAAGCGCGCATCAGCGTGAAACTCGTCTCCGAGGTCGGCGTCGGCACGATCGCGGCCGGCGTCGCCAAGGCCAAAGCCGACGTCATCCTCATCAGCGGTTACGAAGGCGGCACCGGCGCCAGCCCTCTCTCCTCCATCCGGCACGCGGGCCTGCCCTGGGAGCTCGGCCTGAGCGAGACGCAGAGAGCCCTCGTCGATAACGGCCTGAGGTCGCGCACGGTCCTGCAGGTCGACGGCCAGTTGCGGACGCCACGCGATATCGCGATCGCGGCGATGCTAGGGGCCGAGGAATGGGGCATAGGCACGGGCGCGCTCGTCGTGCTCGGCTGCATCATGATGCGGAAGTGCCACCTCAATACCTGTCCAGTCGGGATCGCGACGCAGGATCCGGAGCTGAGAAGACGTTTCCAGGGGCAACCCGAGCACCTCATCAACTATATCTTCCTGCTGGCCGAAGGCTTGCGGGAGATCATGGCCGAGCTCGGCATCCGAACCGTGGCGGAACTGGTTGGACGCAGCGATCTGCTCGAGAAAAAACCTTATCAGCAGGGTTCGAGGCGAGAGCGCATCGACCTCGGCGCGATACTCGAACGTTCGCCGCGCGCCAACTTCGCGATGCGCCGCGAGAAGCAGGATCACGGCGTCGAGTATCATTTCGATGCGCGGGAGCTGCTCGCGGCCGCGGAGCCTGCCCTCAAGAATCGCAAGAGCGTTTATATCGCGCGCAAGGTGCAGAATATCGATCGTGCGGTCGGGACCTACCTCTCCTCCGTCATTTCCCGTTCCCATGGAGCCGAAGGATTGAAGCCCCATGCGATCCATCTGAATCTTTCGGGCGTCGGCGGGCAAAGTTTCATGGCCTTCGGAGCCGCGGGCCTTAAGGTGAGGCTCGAAGGGGAGACCAACGATTACTGCGCGAAGGGGCTGTCGGGCGCGACGGTCGCCCTGCTGCCGCCCTCCAGTTCGGCGAGCGTGCATCAGAGCGAGATCATCTGCGGCAACGTCGCCCTCTATGGTGCGACCAGCGGCCAGTTCTTCGCCCGCGGCGCGGCCGGCGAACGGTTCGCGGTGCGGAACAGCGGTGCTCATGCCGTCGTCGAAGGCGTCGGTGATCACGGCTGCGAGTACATGACGGGCGGAAGCGTGATCGTCCTCGGTCCCATCGGCCGCAACTTCGGGGCTGGCATGAGCGGCGGCCTCGCCTTCCTTTATGATAAAGGCGGCCTCGCCGATAAACGCATCAACGGAGAGCTTCTGACGATTACGCGCGGCCTCGCTCCCGAAGACGAGGGTTTCGTGTGGCAGCAGCTCGAGGAGCATATCCGGCTCACCGGCAGTCCTTTGGCTGAACGCCTCCTGGCGCGTTGGGCCTATGAACAAAGGTTCTTCCTGACTGTCGTGCCGACCGCGTATCGTCTCCTCAGGCGCCTCGAGACGCCGCGCTCCGCTCCCGTTGTCACCAGAGAACTCGAACAAGGAGGCGTTCATGGGTAAAGTACGTGGATTCTTGGACTATGCGCGCCGGCCTTTGAAGAAAGAGGCTGCGGCCCTGCGCATTCACCACTATCGCGAATTCGTGGAGAGTTATGCGGATCCCGAGCTCAAGGAGCAGGGTTCGCGCTGCATGGACTGCGGCGTCCCTTTTTGCCAATCCGCCTGCCCGCTGGGGAACGTCATCCCTTCGTTCAACCAGCATGTGAGCGACGCGAACCTCGAACTCGCGCTGCGCACCTTGCTCAAAACGAATAATTTTCCGGAGTTCACCGGCCGCGTCTGCCCCGCTCCCTGCGAGTCGGCCTGCGTGCTCGGCATCAACGATGATCCCGTGGCGATCGAAGGCATAGAGATGGCGCTCGCCGACCTCGGTTTCGCGCGCGGCTGGATCAAACCCGAACGTCCGCTTTATCGCACCGGGTTGAAGGTCGCGATAGTCGGCTCCGGACCTTCGGGCCTGGCGGCCGCTCAGCAACTCAATCGCGCCGGCCACACGGTGACGGTGTTCGAGAAGAACGATAGGCCCGGCGGGCTCCTGATGTATGGAATCCCTGATTTCAAGCTGGAGAAGAGCAAAGTCGAGCGGCGCATCAGGCATCTCGAGGCGGAGGGCATCAGGTTCCTGTGCAATGTCGAGATCGGCCGCGATCTTTCCGCGCATGAGCTCAAGGAAGACTTCGACGCCGTCCTGCTCGCCACCGGCGCCGCACTCAAACGCGACGTGAAGATCCCCGGGCGGGATCTGCAAGGCATCTATTTCGCCGACGCGATCCTCGAGCAATCGACCCGTCGTGTGCTCGGAGAAGCGATCCCGACGGCCGAAGCCGTATTCGCCGCCGGCAAGGACGTGATCGTCATCGGCGGCGGCGACACGGGATCGGACTGCATAGGGACGAGCCGGCGGCAGGGCGCGAAATCCATCACGCAGTTCGAGATCATGAGCCGCCCGCCGCAGCTCAGGCCTTTCCCGCGCGCGGCGGATCGTCCCGAGGAAACGGCCTGGCCGGCCTGGACTCATATGCTGCGGACTTCGAGCTCGCATGAGGAAGGTTCGCCCGAAGAAAGGCATTGGTCGCTCGAGACCGTGGCTTTCCAAGGCGATGAAAGCGGTCGGCTCACGTCTCTCCGCACCAGGGAGCTGGCGTGGTACACCAATGAGCAAGGCCAGAGGGTCTTTGAGCCCGTAGCGGATTCCGAACGCGAATGGCCTTGCCAGATGGTGCTGATCGCCTGCGGTTTCCTCGGGGCTCAGCGCGAAGGACTGGCTCAGGAGCTCGATTTGGAATTCGATTCGAGAGGCAATATCGCGAGCTGGAACTATGCGACCTCGGTCCCCGGCGTCTTCGCGGCGGGCGACGCGCGGCGGGGGCAATCGCTGGTGGTGTGGGCGATCGCCGAGGGCCGGGCGGCCGCGCGTTCGATCGATCAATACCTCAGTGGCAAGCTTCGACGGACGGAATCTGCACACGCACTTCAGTGATGCGGAGCAGGCTGATGAAAGAATTGTTGGGGCCGGCCAGGGTCAGATCGAAACGATAGGAGTTGGATGAGCCCTGGCAGGCGCTTTGATACTTCTGCGCGAGTTTCGGGATGATCGCCAGGGGATTCGCCGCGGACGTATCGTAGAACGCGCAGACGTACGATTTCTGGCTGTTGCCCTTCGCATCGAAGGTCAAGGTCTCGCAAGGCGACTGCACGACTTTGTTCTCGCCGCTGCCGCTGGCGAGGAGCCAGAGATTCTGCGCCAGCGTCGCGTCATCGGCGTCAAACGTGATCTTGTAGCGGATCGGCGTCGCCGCTTGTCCCGCCGCCTTCACCAGCGGCATGGAGAAACCGCAGGTCAGGTACGTGAGGTTGGTGATGATCCTGCTGCGGATCGTGTCGTCGATGCGATAGACCACGTCGCCATTTTCTATCGTCGCTTTCGCATCCATCCCAAAACATTTCGTATCGAACGTCACCTGAGGTCCGGTCGAGGGGGACGTGTTCCCGCCCGCCGTGACCGGCGAAGTCGAGAGATCGCCCGTACCCGCATCGGGCAACGCCTGCACGGTTCCGAAATTACCGGTCGGAACCTTGCCGCCGCCCGCTTCCGAACCGCCGGCCTTCGACACGACCGCGCAGATCGGAACCGTCGCGGACTCCAGGATCGATTTGAAATCGAAGGTCGCCTGGTCATCGCACGCGCTGTAGAGGGTTTGTCCGGCCTTGTCGCTGAGCACCAGCGCAATCCGATACATCCCGCTCGGGACGCGGATCTTCAGGTCCTTGCCGCGCACGATCATCGAACCGTCGCCGTTCACCGGCGTAAGCACGGCGGTCGCATCCAGGTCCGAATACTCCGTAGGGATGTTCACGGTCACGCTCGAAGTCGTATGGCCGATATCGTCGCGAGCGGTCGTCTTGCAGCCGATGAGCGCGAGCGCGAAAATCAGAGTGGTTTTACGCATCATCTTCCTCATGATTTCGTCACAGTGAAGGCCGCGGGCACGCCGCTCGGCACGTTCTTCGAGTTCCCCCAGCAGCGCACCGTCCCGTCGTTTATGATGGCACAGGCGTAACCCGAGGTCGTGATAACGATATCCTGCACCTGGGCGAGGTCGCTCGGCGGCGCGATCGAATAAGAATCGGAATATTTCTGGCTGCCCCAGCACGCGACCTTCGACGTGCTGCCGTAGATCGCGCAAAGATTCGCGCCCCAGCGGCTGGCGACGACCTTCTTCACGCTCTGCAGCGAAGGGGCCGCCTGATAATTCAGATCCGAAGGCCCCGTCCCCCAGCATTTAAGATTGCCGTCGTCGGTCACGGCGCAGCTCTCGTAGCGAGCGGCCGTGATGGAGCGTACGACGCCGAGATCCGAAGGAACGCTGGTCTGCCCGGCATCGTTCACGCCCCAGCAGCGCACGTTCTGATTCTTCAGCAGAACGCAGGCGTGGCGAGTGCCGGTGGAGAGGGCGAGGATATCCTTGATATCGCTCGGCGGAGTGAGGGCGGTGAGCGTCGTCGGCCCGAAGACGTCGCCCCAGCAGGCCGGGGCGTTCGATCCATCGATCGCGCAGGTCGCGTTCTCCATCGTGGAGAGGGTTTGAACGCCGGTCAGGCCGGTCGGTACGGAGAGCTGATGATAGGTGTTATCGCCCCAGCATTTGACAGCGCCTTCTGCCGTCAAACCGCAGAGATGCGCATCCCCTCCGACGATCTGGGTGAAGCGGTCGCCGCTCCCGGGAAAGCTGATGTTCGGCCAGCAGTTCATGATCGCGCCGCCGCTCGCGAGCGTGCACAGGCGACGGCCGCTGCCCGCGATGCGGCTCGCGAGGATGCGGCTCGTCAGGCCGTTGGTCGAGCTCGAGTCGCTGCCCAGCATCGTGCCGTTGCTCAAGGCGTTGATCACCATCGGGAACGAGCCCGCGGTGCCCCAGCAGGTGAGCATCCCGCTGCCGGCGGCGCCGCACACCCCGCTCTCGGTCGCGACGAGGTTCGAGAGCGAGAGATTCTTGCCGGTGAATACGCAGTAATCGTTCATCCGGCTGTAACCGTCGAGGCCGCAGGAGGTCTTCTGAATAGTTGGATAACCGTTGCTGCCGCAGGCATACTGCACGCGTTCGATGCCGATGTCGGCCGTCACGGATTTATCGACGTTCAGGCCCAGCACGCAGGAGGCCGGGAACTTCTCGACCGCGCCTATCAGGATGCTGTCGCGGTTCGGGTCGAGGTTGTAGATCGTCACGGCCTTGAGCATGGCGGTGAAGATCGCGGCCTGGTTCGCGGCGTTCACGACGAGTTCAGTCTGCAGGGCGAGGGTGGAATTGATATCGATCTGCTTCAGTTTGCTCGGATCGCTCAGGGCGGCCGTCAGGTCCTTCATCTCGGTCTGGGCCTTGGAGAGGTCGACCTTCGATTGGTTGAGGGTGCTCTGCATGGCGGAGCGCATAGGCTCGAAGTCGGTCTGGTCGAGTTCGGCCGCGATCTTGTCGATGCCGTCCTGGAGGATTTGGATCTGCTGCTGGAGCTGTTTGATGCGATCGACTTTGGTCCCGACCAGGTCGTCGCTCGGTGAGCCCAGGAGCGCGTCCGTGATGGCATCCTTCATCGCCATGGGTGTGATGATGGTGACCTGCTCGTTGCATAACTTTTGAGCGCCGCTCGCGTCCTTGTCGACCGCCACCGCCTTTTGCAGCTCGGGCGTCGTATGGCATTTGCTGACGAGGAAGGCCGAGCCGTTGAACGCCACGAAATAAGAGAAGTCGCCGCGCGACCAGTAGAGGGAATCGAGGCGCGAGCGCGAGGAGGTCTTGCAGCCCGCCGCGAAGCTCAGGGTAAGGAGAACGAAGGATAAGAGACGTTTCATAGCCATTCCTCGCGGTTTGGACTCATCGAACGGGCCGGTCATGGATGCACTCATCTTAACGAAGAAATGGCTGGAAATGCAGTTAATTATTCTTTTGGAATCCGAGGCTTATAGCTCGCACCTGCCAAGTCTCACGAAGCAAAAAGCGCTTTTTTATCAAAAGAACCAAATGGTAGGATGCCTACTGATGGGTTGACCTCGCGGACGAAGAGGGTTTAAGTCATGATATTGAGCATCGCCTGAAGAATGTCGCTGCGTTATCGGTCGGCCCCGCTCCCAGGAGTCGCGCCCTTGAAGCCTTCACCCTTGTTAGGAACCGCATATGGTTACTGCGAAAAGGTCGATTAAACTCAAGGTCCCCCTCAAACGGCAACCCGACGACGTCACGTGCGGACCGACTTGCCTCCAATCGATTTACGCCTTCCACCAGGACACCATCTCGCTCGATAACGTGATCGGCCAGGTGGCGATGCTCGAGGAAGGCGGGACCTTCGCCTCGAAGCTCGGCGCCCATGCGCTCAAGCGCGGCTACGCCGCCGAGATCTGGTCCTTCAACGTGAACATCTTCGACCCTTCCTGGTTCGACCTCAGCTCCGACGCCATGATCCAGAAGCTCAAGGAGCAGAAGAAGGCCAAGAAGAACAAGAAGCTGCGTTTCGCCAGCGACGGCTACCTCGATTTCCTCGAGCACGGCGGCATCCTGCGTTTCGAGGACCTGACGTCGAACCTCCTCGTCTCGCTGCTCCAGGACGGTCGTCCCCTGATCGCGGGCCTCAGCTCCACGTATCTCTACAAGTCCGTGCGCGAGGATCCCAAGACGTCCCAGGACGACGATGTGGGAGGCCGTCCCGCGGGGCACTTCGTCCTGATCACCGGCATCGACCTCGAGGCGAAGACCGCGCAGATCACGGACCCCTATTTTCCCAACAAGATCTCCGATATCCAGACCTATACCGTGCCCATCCCGCGCCTGATCTGCTCGATCCTGCTCGGGGTGATGACATACGACGCGAACCTACTGGTGATCAAAAAGAAAGAGAGTTTGAATGAAGAATCTCATCGTCGTTGAATCAGTCGATGAGTGGCCCAGGCAGCTGGGCGACTTTGAAGTTGTAAGCGACATCGACTATTTCATCGCGGAGCACTTCCAAGATTCCAAGAATTATCGCGTCTTCAACCTGTGCCGCTCCTATCGCTACCAAACCTCGGGTTATTACGTCTCGCTCCTGGCGGCCGCCCGGGGCCAGAAACCCATTCCTTCGCTGAGCACGATCCAGGAGATGAAGACCAAGGCCTTCGTGAAGATCACGTCGGACAACCTCGACGCCCTGGTGCAGAAGTCCCTCGCCGACATCAAATCGGACACCTTCGAGCTGTCGATCTACTTCGGCAAGAACATCGCGCGGAAGTACGATAAGCTCGCGGCGGAGCTCTACAAGTACTTCGCCTCGCCGCTGATCCGGGCGAAGTTCTCGAAGAAGAGCGGCAAGTGGGGCCTCAGCTCGATCGGCCCCATCTCGCTGAAGGACGTGCCGCGCTCGCACAAGGTGGACCTCATCTACTTCGCCGAGAGCTACTTCAAGAACGCGACGATCAAGAAGCCGGTGAAGGCCGCGCGCTGGAGCCTCGCGATCCTGCGGAATCCCACGGAGCAGCTGCCGCCGTCCGACGACAAGGCGATCCAGAGATTCATCAAGGCCGCCCAGAACCAGCAGATCGAAGTCGATATCATCGGCCCCGACGACCTCAGGCGCCTCGCGGAATACGACGCGCTCTTCATCCGCGAGACCACCAACGTGAACCACCACACCTTCCGCTTCGCGCAGAAGGCGAAGGCGCTCGGCCTCGTGGTGATCGACGATCCCGAATCGATCCTGCGCTGCACCAACAAGGTCTTCCTCGCGGAGCTGCTCAAGCGGCATCACATCCCGACCCCGAAATCCTTCATCATCCATCGGAAGAACCTCGAGCAGATGCTCGAGAAGCTGCCGGTCCCCTGCGTGCTGAAGCAGCCGGACAGCGCCTTCTCGCAGGGCGTGACCAAAGCCAACAGCCGCGAGGAGATAGTCGAGAAGGTCGAGCTGATGCTCAAGGAGTCCGATCTCGTCATCGCCCAGGAATTCATGCCGACGCCTTTCGACTGGCGGATCGGCGTGATCGATAACAAGGCGATCTACGCGTGCAAGTACTACATGGCCCGCGGGCATTGGCAGATCTACAACAAGAAGGAGGATGAGCTCGATTACGGCCATGCCGAGACCTTCCCGGTCGAAGAGATGAACCCGAAGCTCATCAACCTCGCCCTCCGCACGGCCGCGGCCGTCGGCGACGGCCTCTACGGCCTCGATATCAAGGAAAAAGACGGCAAATACTACATCATCGAAGTGAACGACAATCCGAGCATCGATACCGGCGTCGAGGACAAGGTGATGAAGCACCACCTCTACGAGGAGATCATCAACGTCTTCGTCAAACGCCTGGAACACAAGACAAAGGGGTATTCCGAATGAGTCGTCTTCTTCACCTGTTTGAAGCTTACGGGATCGAGATGGAATACATGATCGTCGACAGGGCGACGCTCGATGTGCGCCCGATCACCGACAAGGTGCTCGAGTCGCTGAGCGGCGCGATCACCAATGAGTGGTCGCTCGGCCGCATCGATGTCTCGAACGAGCTCGTCCTGCACGTGATCGAATTCAAATGCAACGGCCCGCAGAAGGACCTCGTGCGCATGCGCGCGGACTTCCAGGAGCAGATCGCGGCGATGAACAGGACGCTGGAGAAGTTCCAGGCGCGGCTCCTGCCCACCGCGATGCATCCCTGGATGAATCCCGATACCGAGACCAAGCTCTGGCCGCACGGCAACAACGAGATCTATGCGAGCTACAACCGCATCTTCGATTGCCGCGGGCACGGCTGGTCGAATCTGCAGAGCGTGCATATCAACCTGCCTTTCGCCGGCGACGCTGAATTCGGCCGCCTCCACGCCGCGATCCGCATCGCTCTTCCGCTCCTTCCGGCTATCGCGGCGAGCTCGCCTCTGGTCGAGGGCAAGGTCACCGGCAAACAGGACAACCGCCTCTTCTACTACATGCAGAACCAGAGGCGCATCCCCTCGATCATCGGTTCGGTGATCCCGGAGCGCGTCTTCACCGAGAAGGATTACAACGAGAAGATCCTCCACAAGATCTATAAGGACATCGCGCCCTCGGATCCCGACGAGATCCTCCAGGACGAGTGGCTCAACTCGCGCGGCGCCATCGCCCGCTTCCAGCGGAACGCGATCGAGATCCGCGTGCTCGACATCCAGGAGTCGCCGCGCTACGACTTCGGCGTGATCGCCGCGGTCTGCTCGCTCGTGCAAAGCCTCGTGAACGAAGAGTGGCTCCCTTACGAAGAGCAGAAGAAGGCGGACGAGGACGAGCTGCGCGTCATCTTCAAGGAAGCTTCCGAGCAAGGCCTCGACTTCCGCCTGGCGAATCCTTATCTCCTGCGCGCCTTCGGCTTCAAGGATCCCGTGACGATGCGCGAGCTGTGGCGCAGCATCGTGAGGAAGCTGGAAGGGGGCGATTACGAGATCAAGAACTTCAAGGAGCCGTTCCTCGAGATCCTCGAGCACGGGAACCTGGCGAGCCGCATCGTGAAGAATCTCGGTCCGGCGCCGAGCCGGGAGCGGATCAAGGCCGAATACCTCCGCCTGGCCGATTGCCTCGACCAAGGGACCTTCTATGTCTGAGGACTGGGTCCTGCTCCTGACTTGCGAGCACGCGGGGTACAAGATCCCGCGCCAGTACCAGAGCTCTATCGATGCCGAGATGCAGGCCCTGCTCCAGACCCACAGAGGCTGGGACAAGGGCGCTTTGCGCCTCGCCAAGGATATCAGCAAGGTCGAGAACGCGCCGCTCTTCTTCACCGAGATCAGCCGCCTCCTGATCGACTGCAACCGTTCGATCCATCACAAGAGCTGCTACGGCCCGGCATTCCGCGATCTCGATGCGGAGACGAAGGAGCAGATCGCCGAG